>JBDUXZ010000025.1 GCA_039944855.1 Rhodothermales bacterium
AAGGCGGCGGCGACGGCTCGTTCGGTGTGGTCGCCGCGGAGGGCGGCGTCGAGGACGCGTTGGCGGAGGTCGAGCGAGAAGGCGCGCATGAGCGAGGAGTTGGGGTCGCCCCAACTTACATCATCCAGAACCCTGCTCTAATCGATCGGCTCGCTGCGATCTCCCCCGGTCACGCGTAGGGCACGCCGTCGACACGCGCAGCGTGGAGCGCGCGGGCGTACCAGCACAGCTCCCCGAGGAAGCGGGTGGTGCGTTTCTCGTACGCCTCGTCTTTGACCGTCCCGTCCATCTCGAACACGGCCGACACCTTCGGCACGGGAAGCATCGAGGGAATCGTGACGAGGCCGACTTCGCCGAGCACGGCGCGGAGGTGGACGCCGGCCCTCGCGCCGCCGAAGCTCCCCGCTGAGTACGTGACGATGCCGGCCGGCCGCCAGAAATACTCGTGGAGGAAGTGGTCGATGAGGTTCTTGAGCGCGGGCGGCAGGCCGTGGTTGTACTCGCCCGCGACGAACAGGAAGCCGTCGGCGGCGCGGTACGTCTCGGCGAGGCGTTCGAGCGGCTCCGGCGCCTCGCCCTCCGCGTACTCCGAATACGTCCGGGTGAGGAGCGGGAGGTCGACCTCGACGGGGTCGATGAGGTCGACGTGGTGGCCGCGCGTTTCGAGCTGGCGGACGAGGAAGCGGGCGGCGCGGATGCCCTGCCGCTTCGGGCGGACGGAGCCGTACACGACGACGAAGCGGAGCCCGCCCCCGTTGTCGTCGCCGCCATCACTCGTTTCGCAGGGGGGACGGCCGGCGAGGTCGGCGGCGTGCGTGGAGTCGGAGGCCATGGAGAGAGCGGTTGGGCGATAAAAGCGCAAAGTAGGGTCGGCCACCTAAACGCTGCCCAGCGGGCCCGCTACGCCTCGTCGGTCACGTCGTCGATGGCGCAGGCGATCGCGAGCCAGATCAGGCCGCCGTCGAGCGTGCCGCTCTCGAACGTGCCGTGGCCGGTGAGCGTGAGCGTCCCCTCGTCTAGCTCGAGCGCGAAGCCTGTCGCGTCGAGCTCGGGCTGCTCGATGCGGCCGTCGGAGGAGAGGACGAGCGTGACGCGGGAGGTCCGCGCAAGCGCGTGGTCCGGGTCGAACGTCAGGATCACCTCGACTTCGATGTGGCCGGTCTCGCTGTCGTAGCGGCCCTCGGGCTCGCCCTCGACCGACACCGTCGCGGTCACGCGGCCGAGGTCGGTGCCGACGCGGTCGGTGAGCGGCGGGAAGTTGAGGAGGCGGACCGTGCCGGCGTTGCGGTCGAGCGTGGCACGGAAGAGGACCGGCTCGTCATCGTCGGCGGGCTTGCGGACGAGGTGGCGGTTGTCGCCGTCGAGGATGCGGTGCGCGAGGAGGGCGTAGACGTCCGCGTCGAGGCGAGCGGAGAATTGCGTCGGCAGATCGGTCGGCATCGGAGGAGGAGTAGGGGAAGCGGGACAGCGAGGAGATACAGAAAACCCCGACAACCTTACGGGGTTGCCGGGGCCCTCAGCTTTGGCAGCCTTACGGGGCTGCCGTCTTTGTTGCGGTTAAAACGAGAACGCGCGGCTGTTAGTTTCTATTGCCCCTCGTTTAACACATGCTTCATACACGCTGTTCAAGCGCGGCTAGAGCGGGGCGTTTCGTGTCCAGCGAATGCGGTCGCCGGCGGCGATGCCGTAGCGGTCCGTGAACCCCGCCGGGGTCTCGACGATGTATTCGGCCTGCCCTTCGGCGTAGACGGACTCCGTGGAGTACGGCGTGGTGTACTTCGCCGTGTTGATGACGACCGAGTCCGGCGTGACGAACGTGATGTCGAGCGAGAGCGGGGTGTTCGCCATCCAGAACCCGTGGCGCTCGACGCGCGGCATGAGGAAGAGCATCCCGCTCTGTTCGGGGAGCGAGGTCCGCTGCATCAGCCCACGCTGCGTCGCCGAGTCGCCCTGCGCGATCTCGATGGCGATCGTGACGATGTCCTCGCCGTCTTCGCGGTAGAACGTGAGCGTGCCGTCGGTGCGGAAGGGGATGTCGGCGGCGGGCTGCGCGGTCGGAGCCGTACGCTCGGGAGCCTCGTCGCGGCAGCCGGCGCTGAGGAGGGCGAGCAGGAGGAGGGCGGGGAGAGAGCGGAGCATATTTGGAGCTGTTAGCTGTTAGCTATGGGCTGTCGGCGCGCGAGCTGAGAGCTAGCGGATCAGGCGGGCGGTGACGGCGTCGCAGACGAGCACGCCCTCATCGGTGAGGCGTACGACGCTGCTGCGGATCGGGTGGATGAGTCCGGCGGATTCGAGCTCGGCGAGGGCGTCGACCTTCTCCGTCAGCAGGTCGACGCCATACGTGTCTTCGAGCACGTCGAGGTCGAGGCCGTCGTCGGTGCGGAGGCGGAGCAAGACGTACTCGTCGGCGAGGTCGTCGGCGCCGAGGCGTTCCTGCGTGTCGATCGGGCGCTGGCCCTGCTGGAGGAGGGCCTGGTAGCGGGAGAGGTTGCGGACGTTCGCCCAGCGCCCGGCGAGCGAGCGCGTCTGCCGCCAGAACGCGTGCGCGCTCGGGCCGAAGCCGAGGTAGTTCGCGTGCTGCCAGTAGAGCTGGTTGTGCTGGCTGCGGGCGCCGGGCTGGGCGAAGCTGGAGACCTCGTAGTGCTCGTAGCCGTAGTGCCGGAGCGTGTCCATCGTGTCGAGGAATCGGTCGCGCATGGCCTCGTCGGGCGTGGGGAGGACGAGGCCGCGGGCGACCTGCTTCGCGAGCGGCGTCCGCTCCTCGACCGTCAGCCCGTAGGTCGAGAGGTGGGGGACGCCCAGGCCGGCGGCGCGTTCGAGGTTCGCCATCCAGTGCTCGGCGGGCTGGTCCGGCAGCCCGAAGATGAGGTCGACGGAGAACGAGTCGAACCCGACGCGGCGGATCGTGTCGATCGCGCGCTCGGCCTCGGCCGCGCCGTGGACGCGGTTCATGAACCGGAGGTCCTCGTCGAAGAACGACTGCACGCCGAGCGAGAGCCGCGTGACGCCGAGGCTGCGGAGCCCGCCGAGGTAGTCCCGCGTCGCGTCCTCGGGGTTGACCTCGAACGTGACCTCGCGGACTTCGGAGAGGTCGAAGTCGCGGGCGACGCCTTGCATCACTCGGGCGACTTCTTCGAGCGGCAGGAGGGACGGCGTGCCGCCGCCGAAGTAGACCGTCTCGACGGCTTCGCGCGCGCCGTACTCCCGCCCGTACGCCTCGATCTCGACGAGGAGCGCGTCCACGAACGGCCGGTAGGCGCGGCTCGTCGTGGTGAAGTAGAAGTCGCAGTAGATGCAGCGCTGCGAGCAGAAGGGGATATGGACGTAGAGTCCGGCCACGCGGTGGAGGATTTTGAACCCGACGCGCTCACGCGCTCGCTGCCCAAGCGTTCCCTCGGCCCATCGCCGCCGTGGTATCTTCGCGGCGTCCTAACCCTCGCCGCCCGCGTGCTCCTCAGCCACGGTCCCTGTCGGCGGTGTCACGGCGGCTCATCGCATGAGCACCATCCGTGCCGCCCCCGTCGCCGTGCCCGTGTGCACGCGGACGAGGTAGAGCCCCGGCGCGAGGCCCCCGAGGTCGAGCGCCGCCGTGTGCGCGCCCGCCCCCCGCACGCCGAGGTCCACCGAGCGCGCCCGCCGCCCGAGCACGTCCATCACCGCCACGCGCACCGGCCCCGCCTCGGCCAGCGTGAACCGCACGACGGCCCGGCCCCGCGCCGGGTTCGGCGCCACCGACACTGCGAGGCCCACCGGGGAAACACCCGGCGCGTCCTCCGCCGCCGTGAGCACGCCCGCGAGGTCGAAGGCGAACACCGCCCCCGCGTCCGCCCCCGCTGTGTCCTCCTCCGGGTGCCCCACCACCGCCAGCGACCCGCTCACCCCCACCGCCCACCCGCTGCCGAAGGGGGACGCCGCCGTCACCGTCGAGAGCTTCGCCACCGCGCGCCACGTCGGCTCGGTTCCCTCGCTACGCGTGAACACGAACGCCCCCAGCGGCGGGGCCGTCGCCCCCCCACGCAGGAACGCCGAGGCCACGAGGACCGCCTTGCCCCCCGGCCCCGTCGAGAGCGCTACGCCGTAGCCGAACTGCTCCAGCCCCTCCTCCCCGGGCGGCAGCGTCAGCTCCGCCTCTTGGACCCACGTGCCGACCTCGCCGGGCTCCCCTTCGAGCCGCCACACGCGGACGTAGCCCGCGCCGACCCCGCCGCCGAGGCAGCCCTCCGTCGCCCCCGCCGCCGCCAGCCACACGCCGCCCACCTCGGCCAGCGCCACCGCGTGCCCGAGGCACGCCCCGTTGCCGCCGAGGAACCGCGCCTCCTGCACCCATGCGCCTCCGCCCGGAGCGCCGGGGCTCTCGTCCAATCGCCAGAGGTAGGCCGCGCCCCGGAAGGGCGAGCCCCCGCTGTAGGGGCCGCCCGCCATCGCCCGCCACACCCCGTCGGTGCCGTGCACGATGGATGCCCGCTGGTGCGGGCGCGCTCCGTCCACGGTGAGGCCCTGGAAGGTGTCGCCCGGCTCCGGTTCGAAGCGGGCCTCCTCCACCCACACCGCATCCGGGGCGTTGGACCGGCGCAGCACCCAGGCCCGCCCGCCGCCGAGGGTGATGATCCGCTCCTCGGTGGCGGCGGTGCCGGTGCCGTCGCGGGCGACGGCGACGGCCTGCCCGAAGAAGCGGCTGTCTTCGAGGTCGGCCACGCGGAGGGCGGCCTCTTGCGTCCACGCCCCGGTCGAGGCGTCGTAGCGGAAGACGTGGGCGGCTCCGTTGTACATCCCCGAGGCCGGGGGCGCGACGCGGACGGGAGCCCCGACGACGGCAAGCGTGCCGTCGGCGGAGAGCGCGCAGGCGACGCCGAGGAATCCAGCCGCGTCGGCATCGAGCCGATCCGCCTGCATCCACTCGCCGCCCGAGCGCGTGAAGAGGTAGGCGGCCTGAGGCGGGAACGTGCCCGGTGCCCCACCGAGGGCGAGGGGACCGGCGGGCGGCAGTCCTGCTTCGGGAGCAGCGTCGGGCACGACAGCAGCGGCGGCACAGGAGCCGAGGAAGTCGCCCGCGTCGGTGTCGTCCCCGACGAAGAGTGCCCCCTCCAGCGCGGGGACCGGCTGCGCGGTCGCGGGTACGGCGAACCCAGCGAGGAGCGCGAGGAGAACGAAGGCGGAACGGCGCATGGGAGCGGAGGTCGTTAGAGCAGAGGGGTCGCGCACGCTGGGATGGTCGCTCGCCGTTTGTTCCGTAACAAGGAATTAGGGGACTATCCATAGAGTACGCATTGCTCCTCCGATTCCCAATCGTCTGTGAGGAGCGCGTCTGCTCCCCATTCCGAGCATGTGCGCCGACACAGGCGGCTCGAAGGCTGTTAGGTGGCGAACCTCGCCACGCGCCCGGTCGCTTATCTTCGGAGCCGTTTCCAACTCCCCGCCGCCCGCGTGCTCGACTTCCACCGCCTCCACTCGCAGCTCTCCGACTTCAGCGCGTACCGCGTGGACGAAGACGCGCGCCGCGTCGACAAGCTGAAGCTCGCGCTCGACGCCTTCCGCGATTGTGCACCGGAATGGGAGGCGCTCCGCGACCGCGTCGCCCACGACCGCCCCCGCACGCTCGTCGCCGGTCTCCGCGAGCGGCCCGACGGCTGCGCGACGTGCGGCCCGCGCCCGACGCCCATCACGCTCGTCGCCACGGACGGCTCGCAGATCTACCCCGACCGCCACGTCGAGCCGACGTGCTACCTCCTCAACGTCAGCCGGATCGCGTTCCACTACGGCACCGAGGAACCACCCCTCATGGCGGCCGAGCCCGAGCTCCGCTTCCGCCGCCGCGACCTCGACGAACTCAACGCCGACGAGGGCGAGGAGGCGTTCTTCGACGTATCGACGGAAGTCGTCTCCGCGCTCCGCGACGAGCAGGAACTCCACTGGCTCTTCGAGACCGCCTTCGCCGAGCGCCGCAGCGCCCGCCCCGTCCTCGCCCTCGCCGACGGCACGCTGATCCGCTGGATGCTGCGCGGGATGAACCACCGCGTGCTCGAAGACAAGCTCATCCAGCGCTACCTCGCGATCCTCGAACGCTTCCGCGACGAGGGCATCCCCGTCTGCTCGTACGTCTCGATGCCGGGCAACACCGAACTCATCAACCTCCTCGGCCTCTTCCGCGAGGAGCCCGACGACGCGCCCGACGCGGACTCCGTGCTCGGGCTCGTCGACCGGCTCGTGTTCGAGCGGACGTTGCAGGTCGGCGAGCGGTCGGCGCTCTTCGAGTCGGGCTCGCACATCCAGCGGGAGTACGGGCCGCACCACCGGATCTGCTATTTCTACGTCCGCCTCCCCGAAGAGGTGGGTCGCGTCGAACTGCCCGCGTGGGTGGCCGAGCAGCCGGGCTGGCTCGACCTCATCCACGCCGTCGTCGTCGATCAGGCGGAGAAGGGCGGCGGCTATCCGATCATCCTCACCGAGGCGCACGAGCGCGCCGTGATCCGAGCGCAGGAGAAGGCGCTGTTCTACCGCATCCTCGAACGCGAGATGCAGCGGGCCGGTCTGCGCGGCTACGCCGGCTCGCAGAAAGCCGCCTCGAAACGCGCGCCGCGGATTTGAGGCGGCTTGTACAAAGCGAGCGCGTGACATCCAATTGCTGTTGATGCGAACTTTACGTCATCAAGGGACGAAAGGCGAATGGTTGAGGGATCTACTCTTAGCCTCGATCATCGCTCTCATTTTGCTCGTCGTAGGGTTTTTCGGTTTTGCGATCCTATTTGGCACCAATGAGGGCACCCTTGATCCAGCCGAAGGAGATACTGTCTGGGGACGTACTGCCACTAGTATCTATGCTGTCCTAAATTTTCCGTTGAGTCTCCTCTTCCGGACTATCAGCAGTGCCTTTGCCTCGAGTGAGGCTACATGGTGGGGAGCCGGTTTAGAGATCTTCGCCCTTCTCGGGATTTTTATTGATGCTTGGCTTTACGGATTCGCCGCAATCTTTGGCCTTCGGTGGGTTCAGGCTACTATAGCCCGCCTGTTTGCATAATTCGCATCAGAAACAGATGTCCGATCCTATCGCCGAAGTCATCGAGTCGAGCACGCGGCACTTCGTGGCCGAGGTGCTGCGCGACGCCGAGGCGCCGGACTTCGGCGCGTGGGCGGAGGTCGTGCTGGAGGAAGGCACGTCGCTCTTCGCCGTCGTGGCGCACGTCGAGACCGGGAGCGTGGAGCCGGGCCGCCGGGCGATGGCGCTCGGGATGGACCGGGCGACGCTCCGCCGCGAGATGCCGCAGGTGATGGAACTGATCCGCACGACATTCCGCGCCCAGGTCCTCGCGTATCGTGACGCGCGCGGCACCCTGCATCAAACGCTCCCGCCACGTCCCGCTGCGCTCCACGACATGGTCCGCCCGTGCAGCGACGACACCGTCTGCGCGCTCGGTACACCGTTCGACTACCTCCGCACGCTCGTCCGCCACCCGGAGATGGGCGTCCCGACGGACGACCTGCTTGTGGCGCTCCTCCGCCGGACGTATAAAGCCTACGGCGCGGGTGAGGAGGGCACGCGTGCGCTCCTCAGCGCCGGCCGCGCCCTCAGCCGCCTGCTCGACGACGACCACGAGCGGCTTCAGTCGATCCTCCGCCGTGTGACGTGAGCGGGCTGGAGGATGGAGGAGCGAGTATGAAGGGTGGCGAATGCGGAGCGCAGGTGAAGCCTGACGACGACCGCCCGGCGGTAAACCACCGGGCTCACAGGCCGAACGACGCTGAAGCGCCCTACCTCGGACTTCAAAGTGTCAGCCCCAGCGGGGCTTACGCTGTAAGCCGGGGCTTCAGACCCCGGCGGAGGCTCGGTCGTCCACACGTCCCACACTCAAAAGATGACGCCGACGCGGGCCGGCACGATCAGCGCCGTCCGCGACTCGCCGATCACGAGCGCCGGGTCGATCTCGACGTACAGCGACGACTCGTTGAGCGGGCGCACCCAGCCGAGGCCGAGGTGGAGCGCCGGCCCGCCCTCCGCGTTCGAGTCGCCGAGGGGGAAGTAGCCGCCGAAGCCGCCGATGAGGTAGCGCGCCCACTGCGGCGAGCGCGGGAGCGTGACGATGCCCGAGACCTGCGGGTTGAAGAGGTAGTTCGCGTCGTCGCGCCCGCCGAGGAGGAAGCCTGCGAACCCGGCGCCGACGGCCACCGAGAAGTCGGCGTTGATGGGGAACGAGGCACGGCCCCGGACGCCGAGGCCGAACCCGTCGTCGAGCACGTCGCCGCTGGCGAGGGAGAGGAGGGCGTCGAAGCCGGCGCCGAAGCGGGGGTTGAGGCCGCCGCGTTGCGCCGTGGCGGAGGAGGCGAAGAGGCAGGCGAGGAGGACGAGGGAGGCGAGACGGAGCATGGAGTCGGCGGGGTGGCGGGGTCGGAAACGGAGAGCGGCCATCGGAGAGGGGCGGCCGGCGGTGCGACTCGGTAGCCGCGCGCCGGGCCGCCAAAGTTACTCACGGGCCGGCCGAAGCAGGACAGAGCTGGCTCCGCTGTCGTTTCTTTGGAGGACGTTGAAGCTGCCGCAAACCCTCGCAACCGGCGCTGCACCGCGTTCGTACCCCCTTGCGTCCCTTGTCCATCCCACGCCCTGTGCCATGGAATTTTTCGAGTTCGTGCTCGTCATCTCGCTAACCGTCGGTCTGCCGATTACCATCCTGAAGATGGTGATGGAGTACAAGAAGTCCCAGCTCGAGGCTGTGCGGGGAAAGGGCGACGCTGCCGGCGTCACGGCCGGTGAACTGAAGCGGATGCTCGCCGAGGTCGTACGCGAGGCGAACGCGCCGCTCGTGGGGCGGATCGAGGAGTTGGAGCACCGCGCCGACATCGCACCCCCCGGGGGCGACCGTTATCTCGACGCCGAGGCGGGGTTCGGGGAAGACGCGGAGTTCGATGCGGAGGCGGAGGTGGAGCGGACGCTCGGCCGTCGGCTCCGAGGGTAGCCCGGTGAAGCTGGACCGCGACGACGCCTTCTGGAAAGCGCTCGCCGAGCGCCCGTGGCGCCGCGTGAAGTGGCGGCGCTCCGACGGCGATCCCCCGAGCGAGCGCTGCATCGCGTACGATCTCCCGATCCACCGCAAGGGCACGTACTACCTCCGGCCCGCCTACACCGACGGCGAAGCGTGGCTGTGCCAGCAGGCCTACGACGAGATGGTCCGCCGCACCGCCGGCCACCGGCCTAGCCGGCGCTACAGTCAGCCCCCGGA
The DNA here is from genome assembly GCA_039944855.1 of Rhodothermales bacterium. Classification (NCBI taxonomy): domain Bacteria; kingdom Pseudomonadati; phylum Rhodothermota; class Rhodothermia; order Rhodothermales; species Rhodothermales bacterium. Next base: position 9,210 of record JBDUXZ010000025.1, read on the forward strand.
CGACGGCCCCGGCGCGTAACGACGGGCGCCCCCGGGGCGCGGCAGTGCACTACGGCGGCCCATTTTGGCGTTGGTACGGAGGGGGATGGTCTGAACCAATCGGCCCGTCGGCACGTTCAGCCTCTCTCCTCTGCACTCCAGCATCCGGCTCGCGCCGGTCTCATCCACGCTGCCCTCCGTACCTCGATGCTTTCCAACGGCGCGCTTCGCTCGCTCGCTCTCCTCCTCTTCGTCCTCTTCCCGTCCCTCGCCCTCGCCCAGACCCCGCGCGTCGAGTTCGTATGGTCGGGCGCGCTCCAGCCAACGTCGATCCGCATCGTCGCCGGGCTCTCAGGGACGGCGGACAGCGTCCGCGTCGCGCTCGCCGGCGGAGGGGAGTTCGAGCGCGACGTGTATTACTCCGGCTACCGCCCCGTCGACGAGGCCAGCCGCACGGTCGCGTTCGAGATCGAGGCGCTCGAGCCGGACTCCGTCTACGGCTACGCCGTAGAGGTCGACGGCGTGCTCGACACGCTGAAGGTGGGGACGTTCCGCACACCGCCGGAGGGGCCGTTCTCCTTCACCGTGATCGCCGGAGGCTGCGCGACGACGGGCTCCGACCGCCCCATCTTCGACGTGATCCGCCGGCAGGAGCCGCTGTTCTTCCTCCACGTCGGCGACTTCCACTACGAGAACCTCGACTCCGAAGACCCGGACGTGTACCGCCAGGCTTACCGCGACGTCCTCGCCTCCCGGTCGCAGGCCGCGCTCTACCGCAGCACGCCGATCGCGTACATGTGGGACGACCACGACTACGGCCCCAACAACAGCGACCGGTTCGCGCCGGGGCAGGAAGCCGCGCGCGAGGCGTACCGCACGATGATCCCGCACTACCCCCTCGCAGCGGGGCTCGGCAACGTACCCATCTTCCAGTCCTTCACGGTGGGTCGTCTCCGCTTCATCCTGACCGACCTCCGCTCGTCGCGACGCCCGCACCACCGCCTCTTCGACCGCGTTCCGACGATGATGGGGGAGCGGCAGAAGGACTGGTTCGAGCAGGAGCTCCTTCGTGCGAAGGAGGACGGCCAGGTCGTCGTATGGGTCAGCACGGTGCCGTGGATCTACCGCGCCAACCCCCGGAGCGACTCGTGGGGCGGCTACGCCGAGGAGCGGGAGGACATCGCCAACTTCCTCAAGGAGCACGAGATCGACGACATCTTCATCATGGGCGGCGACGCCCACATGGTGGCGATGGACGACGGCTCCAACAGCGATTTCTCCACCGGGGGCGACGGCGTCCCGATCCCCGTGATCCAGTCCGCGCCGCTCGATCAGGCGGGCTCGGAAAAGGGCGGCCCGTACAGCGAGGGCGCCTATCCGGGCCCCACCGTCTTCCCGCCGCACAACGGGCAGTGGACGCTGATGGAGGTGGAGGACGACGGAGCCAACGCCGTCTGCGTCCGCTGGACCGGCTACCGCACGCGGTGGGACCGGCCGAGCTCGCGCCCGCTCGTGGAGATGAGCCGGTGCTTTGACGTGCCCACCCCCGAAGAGGTGAGCGCGAGGCGGAACGACGCCGGCGATACCGCTTCGCCCAAATCAGCGCAGACTGTGGAGGGGGGGCAGTGATGCGGAGGCGTGGGATCGTGTTGACCGTCTGTCTCGTGGCCCTCGTGTGGACCGGGTGCCGCGAGGCGGCGCCCGGCGCCCGGCTCGCGCTGATGGAGACCGTGCCGCCCGCTGGCTTCGTCTGGTCCGGCGCCCTCACGCCGACCTCGATCCGCATCGTCGCCGGGTTGTGGTCGAGCGGGCCCGTCCGCCTCGTCGTGCGGCCCGACGCCGATACGCTGGCAACGGCGCGGTCGGAGCCGTTCACGGTCGCGGACGGTGGGCGCGTCGTCACGGCCCACGTCGAAGGGCTGACGCCGGGGGTGCGCTATGCCTACGCCTTCGAGTCGGGCGAGGAGACGTTGCGCGAGGGGAGGTTCCGCACGCCGGAGGATGGTCCGTTCTCGTTCGACGTCGCGATTGGCGGGTGCTCGCTCACTGGGTCCGATCAGCCCGTGTACGATGTCATCCGCGAGAGCGAGCCGCTGTTCTTCCTCCACGTCGGCGACATGTTCTACGAGGACATCGCGGTGAACAGCGCGGGGTTTTATCGGCGGGCGTTCGGTCGCGTCCTCCGCTCGCCCCGGCAGGCCGCGCTCTACCGCTCCACGCCGATCGTCTACGTCTGGGACGACCACGACTTCGGCCCGAACAACAGCGACCGGATCGCGCCAGGGCAGGAGGCCGCGCGCGAGACGTACGACGCGCTCGTCCCACACTACCCGCTCCCCGGCGGGCCGATCTACCAGGCGTTCTCGGTCGGCCGCGTCCGCTTCATCGTGACCGACCTCCGCTCGCCCCGCGACCCCGTGGACTTCGGCGAGCCGGGCGGGCGGACGACGATGGGCGCGGAGCAAAAGGCGTGGTTCAAGCGCCAGCTCCTCGACGCGAACGGCCGCTACCCCGTCATCGTCTGGGTCAGTACGGTCCCGTGGATCGCCCCGCCCTCGCCGAGGTCCGACACGTGGGGTGGCTTCCCGCAGGAGCGCCGCGAGATCGCCGATTTCTTGAAGGACAACGGGGTCGAAGGCCTCGTCATCGTCGCCGGCGACGCGCACATGGTAGCGATGGACGACGGTACGAACAGCGACTACGCCTCGGGCGGCGGGGCACCGATTCCGGTGATCCAGGCCGCGCCGCTCGACCAGACGGGCTCGACGAAGGGCGGGCCGTACAGCGAGGGCGAATACCCCAACCCGTCCGTGCTGCCGCCGCACCCCGGCCAGTGGGTCGAGATGGCCGTGACGGATGACGGCGGGCTGGAGGTCTGCGTCGAGTGGACGGGCTACCGGACCGACGCGGGCTCGACCGATACGGAAACGCTCGTCACGTGGGGCCGCTGCTTCGAGGCGTCGATCCCGCCGCCTCCGCTCTTCCGCGACCTCGCCGACTCGACGGCGACGGCCCTCGACACGCTCGTCCTCGCCCCGCCACCGCCGACCGTCACCCTCACATCGGGCACGGCGGACTGACGCCGATTACGCGGGAGCTTGGTTGAGCGCGCGCACCGTGCGGCCGAGTTGGTGGAGGTGATGCTCGATGTGCGCTTCGAGAAAGCGGAGCGTCTGCGCCGTCGTGAGCGGCCCGCCGACGGGGTGCATAACGAGGGCCTCCGTCTCTAGCTCGGGCGGGAACGTGGCGATGATCTCGTGCCAGCGCTCGCCGGCTGCCTGCCAGTCGCGGCGGAGCACGTCGTACGGTACGGCACCCGTCGGGGCGATCGCCTCGACGCCCTTGGGGATCTTGAACTGGGCGGGCGTCCGCATCGCCTGAATCAGCCCCTCCACGGACCGCTCTGACGGCTCGCCGAAGCGCCGCCGGTCGTCCCCCTTTTCGAGCTGCCGGGCGGTGATGTGGGCGAATCCGCGCTCGGAGATCAGCAGGTGCTCGCCGATCTGGAGCGGCGACCACGCCGCCTGCGAGGGCGCACGGTCGCGCTGCTCGGGAGGGACCGATTCGAGCCCGGCGAGAAACTCGGCGCGGCGGTTGTCGAGAGCGGCGAGGAGGCGGGGCAGTTCGGGCATCGGGGTGTGGGGCAGTGGCGGGAGACGAGCCGAGAAGCTACGGCACTTGCCACCCTGTCATCCTGAACGGACGTGAAGGATCTCCACGTGAGCATTCCACACGTCAGCGTCGGTTCGATGGCTTGCGAGATCGGCGTTGAGATCCTTCGCAAGCTCAGGATGACACGTCTGGGGAGAATGCGCTCGCCCTGCCGTCGGTCTGCTCGACCCTCGGGAGATTGCTTCGCTTCGCTCGCAATGACAACCCCTCTATAGGTGTACGCGGCGGCTCAGCTCCGCACGGCGCGGATCAAGAACGCCTCGCCGTCCAGCTCGACGAGCACGTCTTCGTCGAAGGTGAGGTACACGACCGACTCTTCGGGCAGTTGGCGAGCTAGCTCGAAGTACGCGTCCGAGAACTGCTCGATCTCGCGGGCGTCGCCCGGCTCCGTCTCCAGCAAGCCGGCGTCGATCCAGAGGGTGCCGCGCTGGTAGAACGCCCGCGTGCCGACGGTCTGCACCGTCGAGACCTCGCGGCGTCCGCCGTCGGCGCCGTAGAACACGGTTGAGGACGGGGCCTGCGCCTTCGCGGCGAGGTCGGCGCGCATCGAGCGCTGCCCGACGCCGTCGGCACCGCTGACGGATTCGAGCTGCATGAGGTCGTCCTGTGCTCGCTGCACCTGCACGTTGCCGGCGGCGAACGCACCTTCCTCTTCGGCGAGGAAGGAGGTGTACGGCGTGAGGATGCCGTAGCGCGTCGAGAGCGCGACGAGTTCGTCGACGAGTTCCTCGTTCTGCCCGTTGAGGTCGATCTGCTCCAGCAGGTCGGCGACGCGGCGCGAGGCCCAGAGCGGCTCGATGAAGCTGTGGCGTGCGCGGTCGCCCTCGGCGGCGAGGTCGGCGCGGAACGTCATCGTGTGCGTGTCGTCGCCCGCGCGGCCGGTGAGGCGGACGGTCACGTCGCCGCCGCGCGTGTAGCGCCCGGCCCACACGACCTGGCTGCCTTCGAACAGATCGGGGAGGGCGCGGGGGTAGGCCCGGTTCACGCGCGTCCCGTCGAAGGCGATCTCGAGGCCGGAGAGGACGGGGCTCGTGAGCCGGGTGTAGAGCGCGGCGACGCTGGCTTCGAGGTCGTCCTCGGGGCGGACGTACTCCGTCGTGCCGCCGCTCGTCGCGGCGAGCCGTTCGAGCAGGCGGGCGTTGACGTCGTAGCCGACGCCGAAGGAGAAGATGCGGGCGTGCGCGCCGTTCGCCCGGTCGGCGTTCGCAGCGATGGCCCCTTCGCCCTGCTCGCCGGCCGTCGGGAGCCCGTCGGTGAGGAAGAGGACGTAGGCGGGCCGCCCGTCGTCGCCGAGCAGGCCGAGCGCTTCGGTGAGCGCGCCGTCGATGTTCGTGCTGCCGCCGGGGCGGAGGCCGTCGACGTAGTCGAGCGCGGCGCGCCGCGTCTCCGGCGAATACCGTTGCAATTCCGGCTCGAACGTCTCCACGCGGTCGTCGTAGGCGACGACGTTGAAGAGGTCGTCGTCGCCGAGGTTGTCGAGCACGAACGAGAGCGCGTCCTTCGCCTGCTCCATCTTGCGCCCGGCCATCGAGCCCGAGCGGTCGATCACGAAGACGACGGTTTTTGGGAGCGCCTGCTCCGCGACCTCGCGGACCTCGGGGCTGGCGAGGAGGAGGAAGTAGCCGTCCTGCGCGCCGCGCGGCCAGTGGCTGAGCAGCGTCGCGCTGACGGGGCCGTCGCTCGCGGGCTCGTAGATCAGGCGAAAGTCGCGCTCCAACCGCACGTCGTCGGCATTGAAGCGGACGCGCGTCCGGCCGCGCTCGCGCTCGATCTCGACGTCGTGCGACGGGCTGTAGACGGCCCCGGCCTCGCCCGTGATCGTGAGCCCGATGCGGAGCCGGCCGACGGCGTCCTGCTGCCGGGCGAGCCCGAACGGGTAGCTGAACGTGACGCGGTCGCCGTCGCGCGCCGCGACCTCGGTGTAGCGGAAGACGACCGTACTCTCGCCGCGCGCGGGCACCGGAAACACGCTCGTCCGGTAGAGCCCGTAGCCGGCGTACTCCATCAGCGCCGGGTCGATCATGCGGCGGACGATCTCCTCGTAGCGCCGCCGGGCCTCGTCCTTCGGCAGCACCTCGCCCGTCAACTCCTGCCCGTCGACGAGCAGCACAAGGTCCTGCACCGCGGCGTCCGGCGGGATCGGAAACAGGAACTCCGTCTCGACCGGACGCTCGTTCGGGTTGAAGAGCGTCTGCCGGACCGTGACCTCGGCCACCTGATCCACGATCCGCCCGTCGATCTCAAGGGATGCCATCTCGACGGGCCGGTCCGTGACGGGGACGGGGCGCGGCGGGACGATGATCTGCGCCGTGGCCGGCAGCGAGAGGAGCGAGAGCAGGACGAACGGGAGTAGGCGCATGAGCAGGAAGGCTGACCAGAGAGGACGGCCTTCATAACGCTTTCACGCACCGGGATATTGTCAGTGCTGCATTCGGGGCTGCTCGGGCGAAGGTTCGGGACTCGGGACTAGCTGGGGTGTGGATACGCGCTGCGCGTTCCGCAGCTCGGCGTCGAGTTCGAGGCAGCACGCGACGTAGCGCGTCCAGGCTTGAGGGTCACCGTTGAGCCACTCGGCGCGGGCGGCGCCGATGAGGTGGGGGAGCGAGGTGGAGGACATGGCGTGAGGGGATAGGGAGGAGAGATACGCCGTTGTTTGCAAGGACCCTGCCGCGCCGCGTCCCCCGTTCGCACCGCACGGCGGCGTCCCTTCTCCGCCTCGGAATGGAGAAGAAACGTGCTCGGTCGGGGAAGAAATGCGTCCGCGGCCGCTCGTATTTTCTGCGGCCCCCTCTCGCTGCCCGTCCCTTCCCATGCCCGACACTGACGTAGCTGCCCTGGTCTCCGACATCCGCCGCCGGGCCGATGAGGCCCGCGACCGCATCGCCGCCGCCTGCGACCGCGCCGGGCGTGACCCGGGCGCCGTCCGCCTCGTCGCCGTGAGCAAGACGTTCCCCATCGAAGTGGTGCAGGCGGGGATCGAGGCGGGGCTGACCGACTTCGGCGAGAACCGAGTGCAGGAGCTGGAAGAGAAGGCGGGCGCGATCCCCGGTGCCGTGAGCGGGGGCGCGATCCGCTGGCACCTCATCGGCCCGCTCCAGCGCAACAAGGCCAAAAAGACGCTCGAACACGCCGACCTCTTCCACGCGCTCGACAGCGACCGGCTCGCGAAAGAGCTCGACAAACGCGCCGCCGACGCCGAGCGCGTCTTCCCGTGCTTCGTCCAGGTCAACGTCTCCGACGAGGACACGAAGTCCGGCCTCGCGCCCGCCGACGTCCACGCCTTCCTCGACCGGCTCGCCGCATTCGAGCACCTCCGCATCGTCGGGCTGATGACGCTCGCCGAGCCCGTCGACACGGAGGACGATTTGGAGACCGTCGTCCGGCCGCAGTTCCGCCGGCTCCGCACGCTCGCCGAGACGTACGATGCGAGCGCGAACCCGCACGTCGACCTCCGCCGCTTGTCGATGGGGATGAGCGGGGATTTCGAGGTGGCCGTCGAGGAGGGCGCGACGGACGTGCGGCTCGGCTCGGCCCTCTTCGGGGAGCGGCCGATAGGCTGACGGGGCCGGACGCCCCGAGCCCGTACGTGGCGCGGCCCGATCCACGCTCGCTTCCAGTGTATCTTTACCTGCGTATGATGGAACTCTCGCTCGTCATCTTGGCCGTCACCGCCCTCGTCCTCCTCGCGCTCCTGCTGCGCCACCGGCAGCGCGACGCCGAGGAGCACGCGGCCCGCACGCTCGCCCGGCTCCGCCGCCACCACACCACCCTCGCCGACCGCACCTCCGAAATCGGACACGAGGTCGCCGCGCTCTACGCCGTCACGGCGCGCTCTCCCGTCCACCCCTGACCCCACGCCGATGAAGCTGACGCCGCTCGACATCCGCAAGCATGAGTTCGCCTCGAAGCTCCGGGGCTACGACCCGGAGGAGGTCGTTGCTTTCAACGAGATGGTCTCCCGGCAGTGGGAGGAGCTGCTCGACGAGCTCCGCCACGCGCGCGACCGCGTGCGCGAGCTCGAAGGCAAGATCGAGCACTACGAGAAGGTGGAGAGCGCGCTGCACGAGGCGCTCCAGACCGCGCGGAGCGGCGCGAAACGGACGCAGGAGCACGCCGAGGAGCGCGCCCGCCTCATCGTCGAAGAGGCCGAGCTGAGGGCCGAGCAGATCTTGCAGGAGGCCGATCAGCGGCAGGGCCGCCTCCGCCACGACATCACCAACCTCACGCATCGGCACGACGAGATCACCGCTCGGCTGCGCCACTTCCTGATGTCAGAGCTCGAAATCCTTGCCCGGCACGAGGAGGACCGCCCGATCGGGTTCATGCAGCTCATGCCCTCCACGCCGGCCGAGGCACTGCCGACGCCACCCGCCGGCCGGAGTGAGCCCGCGCCCCGCGCTACTATCGCGGATCCGGCCCCTGCCTCCAGTCTCCCCGACGCCGCGGCGCCCGAAGACGACGCCGAAACCACCGAGCCACGCGGCTCGACGTACGGCGACCTCTACGCCCGCGCCGCCGAGGCCGAGAGCCAGCGCGAGCCCGACGCGCCCGAGCCGGACGAAACCGAGTCCTACGACGACGGGATGGACGACGAGCCGGCGTGGACGCTCCGCTCCATCGTCAACCAGTCCGAAGCCGACGCCTCCGACAACGAGGCTGAGTCGACGACGGACTCGGAGAAAGAGCGCATCCGCCGCATCCTCGAAGACCTCGACTGAGCCATTGGGTAATCGGCCGATCCGCTGATTGGCTGGCACCCCGAAATCCTTCAATCAGCGACTGCGAAGCAGCGGCGCAGCCAACCACCCAATCAGTCCATGGATGCAGTCCACTACCGCCGCCGCGTCGATGAAGCCGCCGCCGCGATCCGCGAGCACGCCACCACCGAGGCGCGCGTCGGCATCATCCTCGGCACCGGCCTCGGCGCACTCGCCGACGAGATCGACGCCGACGCGGTGCTCTCGTACGACGACATCCCGCACTTCCCCGTTTCGACGGTCGAGAGCCACCACGGCAAGCTCCTCCTCGGACGGCTCGACGGCGTCCCGGTCATCGCCCTGCAAGGCCGCTTCCACCTCTACGAGGGCTATGGACCGAAGGAGATCACCTTCCCCGTCCGCGTCCTCGCCGCGCTCGGCGTCGACACCCTCCTGATCTCGAATGCGGCCGGAGGGATGAACCCGAACTACCGGCGCGGCGACCTCATGCTGCTGACCGACCACATCAACCTGCAGGGTGCGAACCCGCTCATTGGCCCGAACGATGATGCGTGGGGACCGCGCTTCCCCGACATGAGTAAGCCCTACGACGAAGTGCTCCGCAAGCTCGTCGAGGAGGCCGCGCTCGAACGGGCGATCAAGCTCCAGCAGGGCGTTTACGTCGCCGTCGAGGGTCCGAACCTGGAGACGCGGGCCGAGTACCGCTTCCTCCGCACGATCGGCGCCGACGCTGTCGGGATGAGCACGGTGCCCGAGGTGATTGTGGCGCGACATATGGGGCTGCGCTGCCTCGCGATTTCCGTCATCACCGACGAGTGCTTCCCCGACGCGCTCGAACCCGTCTCCATCGAAGACGTGCTCGCCGCCGCCGGCGAGGCCGAGCCCCACCTCACCGCCCTGATGCGTGCCGTCGTGCAGGGCCTCGGCTGAGTCGCCGTTCCCCGTTCCTTTGCCAACGCCTATGTCCGACGACGTCTGGGACGAGCACCGGTGGGAGGACTTCCTGAGCGAGAAGGACCGCCGCATCGACCGGTTCATGGCCCTCCTGACGGAGTTCATGAATCGCACGCCGCCCCCGCCGGAGGGCGCGTCGGCTGAGGACGAGGCCGCGTGGAAGGCCCGGCTCGAAGCCTACATCCGCCGTCGTACTGGCTTCGAAGGATCGGTGGACGACCTCCCCGTGTGGGAGCGCGAGGCCGACGACGCCGAGCCCGAGGATGTGGTGGGCGAGGAGTGGAAGGCCGGCCTCGCCGACTTCCCCGAGCAGCAGCCCGTCGAAGCGCTCGCGGTCTACCGCGCCGCCCGCGCGCTCGCCACCACCGTGCTCCGCTGGTCCGAACCCATTCCTGCGCGAGTCAAAGACGGCGAGTTCGTCCAGTTCTGCTCGAACGCGCTCCAGATCGCAGCGAAGATCGGCGGCGGGCACGCCGTCGGCTACGAGCGCGATACGCTCGGCGGCAACATCGCGTACGTCAAGCGCGGGCTCGCCGTGGCGAACGACGCGCTCGACGCGCTCCAGCGGCTCCGCAACGCGCCGTACATGAGCGCGGCCGACTACCACCGGCTCTACGAGGCGACCTACGAGGTGCGCAACGCCGTCGCCCTCCACGTCCTCCGCCTCCGCGAGCGTTTCGAGCGCGGCACGGACTGACCCCTCCGTCGCGGTAGAGAAGGGAGCGGCGGGGAGCAGGACTACGCGTCCAGCCGCTCGAACTGCTCGAAGAGGTCCTGCTCGATCTCCTCATTCGTGAAGCGGAGGTCGCCCAGCGAGAAATCGACCGAGAACCGGGAGTGCGCGGACGTGCTGCGCGAGGTGACGGCGAGGAGCGCGCCGGCGAAGAGGGCGGAGAGGGATGCGAGCGTAAGCATGGGACCGGAGGTTGGATGAGGAGGGAAACCCGTCCCGTCGGGGGGCGGAGCGACCGATGCGCGGCCGACGATGCAAGTATCGCCCTGTGGCCCGCTCGGCCCGTTACACCTGTGTCCGATCTCTGTCGTCAGCGTCCGGTCGGACGTAAGCGACAGGGATCGGACGTGGGTGACAAAAGATTGAGGGATAAGACCTTCGGAGATAACTGTCTATTTCGTAAGATCTGGTCAGCCGGAATTGCCGATCGTCGCGTCCCTCATCTCATGGATATCCCACATCCTCTTCGCGCGGCGACCCGTGCATGCGCGATCACGTTGCTGGTCGCGCTCGGCATGGGGACGGGCGCGGGGGCACAGCCGGCCGTGCCGCCGGGCTACGTCCTCGAGCACTGGACGGTGGAGGACGGACTGCCCGTGAATGCCGTGACCGCCGTGAAGCAGGACCGCCACGGCTACCTGTGGGTCGCCACCTTCGACGGCCTCGTCCGATTCGACGGCGACCGCTTCACCGTCTTCGACATCGGCGACTCCCCGGCGATGTACTCGAACCGCGTCTCGTACCTCGTCGAAGCGTCCGACGGTGGTCTCTGGCTCAACGCCGGGCTGCCCGTGCGCTTCGCCGACGGCCGCTTCACGACGTATGGCCCGGACGCGGGGCTGCCGGGCACGCGCTCGAATGTGATCTACGAGGACCCCGGCGGCACGCTCTGGGTAGGCACGAACCGCGGCGTCGCCCGCTATGCCGACGGGCGGTTCCATCCGCTCGGCACCGACGTCATGGAGGCGAACGTGTGGGCGCTCTTCAGGGATAGCCGGGGCGCGCTCTGGGGGAACACAGCGGACGAGGGGCTCTGGCGCTACCAGGGCGATGGCTGGGAGGACTTCACGGGGGCAGATGGACTGGCGGCGAGGGGAGTCGCAGCCTTCGCCGAGGCCCCCGACGGCGCCGTGTGGATCGCGACCACCGAGGGCATCAGCCGCTACCGCGACGGTGCCTTCGCAACGGTGCCGGTCGACGGGGCCTCCTGGCCTTACGACGTGTACGGGATCGGCGTCCACGCATTCGGCGATGCGCTCTTGCTGTCGGTCGGGACGATCGGCATCGACAGGAACCTCGTCCTCCGCTACGAGGACGGCCGACTGCGGCTAGTGGGCCGGGCCGAACTCGACGCCTACGTCCGCGCCGCCTCGGACCGGGGGGAGGGCGAGGCCTGGCTGCTCATCGGCCAGCACGTGTACCACCAGGGCCGGCACGTCACCGAGGTGCCCTCGCTCATCAACGGTCACGTGGTGGACGCCGAAGGGAACCTCTGGCTCGGGATGGACCGCGACGGCCTCTACCAAATGCGGCCGGCCCTCTTCACCGTCTACGGAAGCCCCGAGGGCCTCACGCACGACAACCTGTACCCCGTCTTCGAGGCCCGCGACGGAACCCTGTGGGCCGGCAGTCTGAACTGGGGAGTCAACCGGATCGACAGGGCGGAGGGGCCGAGGGCCGGGCAGATCGACGTCGCCAACTTCACGATGGCGGACGGGCTCGCGGGCGACATCGTCCGTTCGGTCTACGAGGACCGCGACGGAACGCTGTGGGTGGGGACCTGGGACGGGCTTACCCGCTTCGAGGGGGGCGTGGTCTCGCCCGAGCACGCCACGGTGTTGCTGCCGAACCACCGCGTCGAGGCCATCCTCCAGGACCGTGCAGGGCGGCTCTGGTTCGGCACGTCGGAGGGGCTCTACCGCTACGAAAACGGGGTCCGGACGCCGTTCACCATCGCCGACGGCCTCGCCCACAACCACGTCCGCGTCCTCCTCGAAACGCGCGACGGTGCGCTCTGGGCCGGCACGAACGGCGGCGGGCTCAGTCGCTACCACGAGGGTCGGTTCCACTCGTTCACCACCGCCGACGGACTTTCGAGCGATCTCGTCCGCGCGCTCTACGAAGGCGAGGACGGCATCCTCTGGGTCGGCACGGAGGGACGCGGCCTCACCCGGCTCGACCTCCGCGATGGGTTGGAGGCCGCCCACACGACGGTCTACCTCGAGCAGGACGGCCTCTTCGACGGCGTCATCCACCAGATCCTCGACGACGGTTTCGGCCGGCTGTGGATGAGCACGAACCGCGGCATCTTCTGGGTGGAGCGCGCCGAGCTCGACGCCTTCGCCGAGGGCCGCGCCGGCCGCATCCACTCCACGGGCTACACCGAGCGCGACGGGCTCCGCAATCGCGAGGCGAACGGCGGCGTGCAGTCGGCCGGAATCCGGGCGCGCGACGGCCGGCTGTGGTTCCCGACGCAGGCGGGCCTCGCCGTGGTCGATCCGGCCCGCGTCCAGGCCGCGCCGGTCACGATCTCCGTCGAGCGTATCGGAGCGAACGGCGCCCGCGTTCCCATCCTGGAGGGCGGGGTGGCGCTGCCGACGGAAGAGCGCAGCCTCGACCTGGCGTTCACGGCCCCGGTCCTGAGCGAGCCCGACAAGCTGCACTTCCAGTACCGCCTCGAAGGTCTCGATGCGGGGTGGATCGAGGCGGGGGCTCGCCACGTGGCCCACTACGCCCGCCTGCCCCCCGGCACCTACGCCTTCCACGTTAGGGCCTATTACAAGGGGCAGTGGAGCGAGCTCGCGGAGCCCCTCGCCGTGACCGTCGCGCCGCTTTTCTACGAGACGTGGTGGTTCGCCGTGCTGTGCGGGCTCGGAGCCGTCGGGCTTCTCCACGCCGGCTACCGCGCCCGCGTCCGCCAGCTACGACGGCGGCAGGAGGGGCTCGAAGCGCTCGTCCGGGAGCGGACGCGGGACCTGCGCGCGGAGAAGCGGACCTCCGAGGAGCGTGCCGAGCGGCTCCGCGAGGTGGACCGGCTCAAGAGCCGGTTCTTTACGAACGTCAGCCACGAGTTCCGCACGCCGCTCACGCTCACGATCTGCCCCCTCGAAGACGTGCAGGCCGAGGCCGACCTGCCCACGCCCGTGCGACAGAACGTGGACCTCGCCCTCCGCAACAGCCGCCGTCTGCTCCACCTCATCAACCAGCTCCTCGACGTGGCGAAGCTGGAGGTGGGCGAGATGCGCCTCGAAGCGCAGCGGCAGGACCTCGGTGCGTTCCTCTCCGCGCTCGCGCTCGCCTTCGTCCCCCTCGCCGAGCGCCGGGGCGTCCGCTTCGAGGTGGACCTCCCCGGCGGCCCGGTGCCGGTCTGGTTCGACGGGGAGAAGCTGGAGCAGGTCGTCGGCAACCTCCTCTCGAACGCGTTCAAGTTCACGCCCGAGGGCGGGGCGATCCGCGTCGTGCTGGAGCGGGGAGACGGAGCGGCCGTCATCGGCGTGCGCGACAGCGGCCCCGGCATCGCCGCCGACGTGATGCCGCACCTCTTCGAGCGGTTCTACCAGGTCGAGCGTACGCACGCTGCGCTCCAGGCCGGCACGGGCATCGGGCTCTCGCTCGCGAAAGAGCTGACGGAACTCCACGGTGGACGCCTCGTCGTCGAGAGCGTCGTCGGGTTCGGATCGACGTTCACCCTCACGCTCCCGCTCGGGCGCGACCACCTCCGGGACGATCAGCTCGCGGAGCCGGGCGCCGAGGCGTGGGTCCTGCGCGCCGACCGCGCCACGCTCGGAGCCCGCGCCACGTTCGGGAGCGACCACGGAGAGGAGTCTCCGATAGCTCCCGGCGATGCGCTCGGCGACGCTGACGACCGCACGACCGTCCTCGTGGTCGATGACAACCCCGATCTCCGCACCTACGTCCGCGGCCACCTCGAAGGGCGCTACCGCGTGCTCGAAGCGGCCGACGGAGCGGAAGCGCTCCGCGCCGTGCGCGAGGCCCTCCCGGACCTCGTCGTCAGCGACGTGATGATGCCGGAGATGGACGGGTTCGAACTCGTCCGCGCCCTCCACGCCGACCGCGACACGGACTTCATCCCTGTCATCCTGCTCACGGCGAAGGCGACAGCGGACGAGCGCGTCGAGGGGCTGGGCGAGGGGGCCGACGACTACCTCACCAAGCCGTTCCACCCCGCCGAGCTGAAGGCGCGCGTGGACAACCTCATCGCGTCGCGGCAGAAGCTCAAAGAGCGGTTCCTGCACGGGACTCCATCGAGCGCCCTGCCCGAGCCGTCGGGCGACGGGGCCGACGTCGAAGCGGCCGAGCCGGACGGGCTCTCGGCGTCGGACCACGCGTTCGTCGACCGCGTCCGTGCGGCGGTGGAGGCCCGGCTCGCCGACGAAGACTTCACCGTGGAAGAGCTCGCCGAGGCGGTGTCGGTGAGCCGCAGCACGCTCCACGCCCGGCTGCGCGCAGCCGTCGACGAGTCGCCCTCGGGCTTGATCCGCACGATCCGGCTCGAACGGGCGGCCGGCCTCCTGCGCCAGCGCAAAGGGACGGTGAGTGAGGTAGCGTACGCGGTGGGGTTCAAAAGCGTGTCCTACTTCTCGCAGGCGTTCCGCGCGGAGCACGGCACCTCGCCCTCGGCCTATGCCGACGAGCAGGTCCATGCCTGAGGCGGGGCGCGTCGGGCTCCCGAAAGAGGACAGACGAAGAAAGCCACGGCCGACGGGGCGCGGAAACGCCCGTCGGCCGTGGCCTGACGCAGAAGCCCGGTCCGTTAGCGCGAGGCTGACGCGGTCTCGACGGCGAGGAGTTCCAACAGCGCTTCGGCCGCAGGCGCCGACGAGGCCGGGTTCTGCCCCGTGATGAGCGTGCCATCGGTGACGACGTGCGCGGCCCAGTCCTCGCCGCGCTCGAACGAGCCGGCGAGCGAGCGGAGCCGGTCTTCGAGCAGGAACGGCACGACCTCCGTGAGGCCGACGCCTTCTTCCTCGGAGTTGGTGAACGCGGTGACGCGCTTGCCGTCGAGGTACGACGTGCCGTCCGCGTCCGTCACGCCGACGAGGGCGGCGGGGCCGTGGCAGACGGAGCCGACGGGCTTGTCGGCCTCGAAGAACGCGGCGAGGAGTGCGGCTGTCGTGTGGTCGGTCGCGAGGTCCCACATCGGGCCGTGGCCGCCGGGGACGAAGACGGCGTCGAAATCCGTCGCGTCGATGTCGGCGAGCTTCGTCGTCGTTGCGAGGCGCTGCCGGGCATCGTCGTCGTCGCGGAAACGGCGCGTGTCGTCGGTCTGTGCGTCAGGCTGGTCGGACATCGGATCGAGTGGGGGCTGGCCGCCCTTCGGCGAGGCGAGCGTCACGTTCACGCCGGCGTCGACGAACGCGTAATACGGCGCGGCGAACTCCTCCAGCCAGAAGCCGGTCTTGTCGCCCGTCGTGCCAAGCGTGTCGTGGGAGGTGAGGATCATCAAAACGTTCTTCATCGGAGCCTTCGGGTTAAGGGTAATTCAGAGAGGGGGGCGGAAATGGATCAGACGCTTTGCGCCTGCGCCTCGTGCTTCCCTTCGCAGAACTCCTCGACGAGTTTGTCGCAGAAGGCGGGGAGATCGTCGGGGTTGCGGCTCGTGACGAGGCCTTGATCGACGACGACTTCTTCGTCCACCCATGTCGCGCCCGCGTTGCGGAGGTCGGTCTGGAGCGTGGAGTACGAGGTCACCGTCCGGCCCTGGAGCACGTCGGCTTCGGCGAGGAGCCACGGCGCGTGGCAGATCGCGCCGACGGGCTTCTTCTGCTCGAAGAACGCGCGGACGAACGCGACCGCATCGTCGCTGCCGCGCAGCGTGTCCGCGCCGACGGTGCCGCCGGGGATCACGAGGCCGTCGAAGTCCTCGGCCGAGACGTCGGCGAAGGTCGCGTCGACGGCGTACGTGCCTCCGCTGTCGAGGTCGTTGTTGACGGTCTGCGCGTCGCCGGACTCGGTGCTGATGACGGTGACGGTTGCGCCGGCGTCTTCGACGGCTTGTTTGGGCTGGACGAACTCGGGTTCTTCGGTGCCGCGGGGGGCGATGAGGAGGGCAATGCGCTTGCCGTTGAGAGAGGTAGCCATGACGGGAGGGGAGAGGTGAGGGGGAGCGATGGGGCCGGGCCGCATCGGGCGGCGCCGGTGGGGACTAAACCCGGAGCGCCGCAGCAGGGTTCTGAGGTCCCGATGAATCTCCCGGTGCGCAGAACGGAACAGGCTTCGGCCGATGGTATCTTTCGGGCTTCTCCCGAATCGCCCCGTTTCGCCCCGCTCCATGCCGACTTACCCCGCCGTTCCGCAGTTCGACCACGCCGCCGCCGAGGAGGAGACCCTCGCGTGGTGGGACGCCCACGACGTGTTCGAGCAGAGCCTGAAGATCCGAGAGGGCGCGCCGAACTTCGTGTTCTACGAGGGGCCGCCGACGGCGAACGGGAAGCCGGGCATCCACCACGTCATGGCGCGGACGATCAAGGACCTCTTCTGCCGCTACAAGACGATGAAGGGCTTCCGCGTCGACCGCAAGGCTGGGTGGGACACGCACGGGCTGCCGGTCGAGATCGAGGTCGAGAAGGAGCTCGGGCTCGAAGGGCGGCACCAGGTCGAGGAGTACGGCGTGGCGGAATACAACGCGAAGTGCCGCGAATCCGTCCTCCGCTACAAAGACCTGTGGGACAGCCTCACGCGGCGGATGGGCTACTGGGTCGACCTCGGCGACCCGTACGTCACGTTCGAGAACGACTACATCGAGTCGGTCTGGAACCTGATCCAGCGGATCGGCGAGCGGCGCACCGACGCAGGCGAGTCGTTCCTCTACCGCGGCTACAAGATCCAGTGGTACAGCCCCGGCAGCGGGACCGTCCTCTCGTCGCACGAGGTCTCGCTCGGCTATAAAGAGGTACAGGACGTGAGCATCACGGTCCGGGCCGCTGTCATCGGTCAGGACGACACGTACCTCCTCGCGTGGACGACGACGCCGTGGACGATCCCCTCGAACGCCGCGATGGCCGTGGGGAAGAACATCGACTACGTCAAAGTCCGCCAGACGCGCGACGACGGCACGGACGAATATCTCATCCTCGCGGCGAAGCTCGTCGACAAGCAGATCAAGGGCGAGCACGAGATCGTCGAGCGGATGAAAGGGGCCGACCTCGTCGGGCTCCGTTACGAGCCGATGTGGCCGCAGATCGCCGCGTTCATCGACGCCGACGACGAACTCCGCCCGCACCGCGACGCGCTGTGGCAGGTCGTCGCCGCTGATTATGTCACGACGGAGGACGGCACGGGCATCGTCCACACCGCGCCCGCCTTCGGCGCTGACGACTTCAGCACGGGGCAGAAGCACGGCCTCAGCCTGCTCAACCCGATGCGCCCCGACGGCACGTTCGCCCCCAGCCTCGACGTGATCGGCGGGTTGTGGTTCAAGGACGCCGACCGTCCGATCATCCGCGACCTGAGCGCGCGCGGGCTGCTTTTCCGCGAGGACTCGTACCTCCACAACTACCCGCACGACTGGCGCAAAGGCACGCCGCTCATGCAGTATCCGGTGGAGAGCTGGTTCATCCGCACGACGGCCATCAAGGACCGCCTCGTCGAGCTGAACCGGACGATCAACTGGCAGCCCGAAGGCATCGGCGAGGGGCGGTTCGGGCAGTGGCTCGAAGGTAACGTCGACTGGGCCATCAGCCGGATGCGCTACTGGGGCACGCCGATCCCGATCTGGGTCAACGACGCCGACGAGGAGGACATCGTCGTGATCGGTTCCGTCGCCGAGCTGCGCGAGAAGGCAGGGCTGAGCGATGACGAAGTGCTCGACCTGCACCGGCCGTTCGTGGACGACATCACGTGGCCCGCGCCGAATGGCGGGACGTACCGCCGCATCCCCGACCTCCTCGACGTGTGGTTCGACAGCGGGGCGATGCCGTTCGCGCAGTGGCACTACCCGTTCGAGAACGAGCAGAAATTCGAGCGCAACGTCCCGGCCGACTTCATCGCTGAGGGTGTCGATCAGACGCGCGGCTGGTTCTACACGCTCCACGCGATCGCCGCGCTCGTCGCCGACCGCGTGGCGTATAAGAACGTCGTCGTCAACGGGCTCGTGCTCGACGAGAACGGCGAGAAGATGTCGAAGTCGAAGGGGAACACCGTCGAGCCGTTCGGTGCGATCGCGAAGCACGGCGTCGACCCGCTGCGGTGGTCGATGATGAGCCAGAGCGCGCCGTGGGAGAGCCTCCGCTACTCCGACCGCGCCGTCGAGGAGACGAAGCGGAAGTTCTTCTCCACCGTCACGAACACGTACAGCTTCTTCGCCACGTACGCGAATCTCGACGGCTTCGCCTACGACAAGTCGAACGCGACCGCGCTCGCCGACCGCGCCGAGCTCGACCGCTGGATCCTCTCGCGCTTGCACACGACGGCTGGAGCCGTCGACGCCGCGTTCGACGCCTACCATCCGACGCAGGCCGCGCGGGCGATGGAGACGTTCGTCGACGACCTCTCGAACTGGTACCTCCGCCGCAGCCGCCGCCGTTTCTGGAAGTCGGAGAGCGACGCCGACAAGCAGGCCGCGTACGAGACGGTCTACGAGTGCCTCACGACGCTCGCGAAGCTGATGGCCCCGCTCGCGCCGTTCTACGCCGAGTGGCTGTGGGACAAGCTCAAGACCGACGCCGACCCGCTCTCGGTCCACCTCACCGACTTCCCCTCGGGCGAGGCCTCGGCCGTCGACGTGGCACTCGAGGAGCGGATGGCGCTCGCGCGAACCGTCGCGTCCATCACGCTCGCGCTCCGCAACGAGGCCGGGCTCAACGTCCGGCAGCCGCTCGGCCAGATCTCCGTCGTGACCGGGACGGCCGGCGTGGACGAGGCCGTGCTCCGCTCTGTCGAGAGCATCGTGCTCGACGAGGTCAACGTGAAGCGGCTGGAGGCCATCGGGTCGGGGAGTCGGCTCGTCGAGAAGTCGGCGAAGCCCAACTTCAAAGCGCTCGGCAAGCGGCTCGGGTCGAAGATGAAAGCGGCGAACGCCGCGGTCCGTGCGCTCGACACCGACGCGATCACGCAGTACGAACAGGAGGGGCAGCTAATCCTGTCGCTCGACGGCGAGGACGTGACGTTCGGAGAGGGCGACATCGACGTGGTCAGCGAGGGGATCGAGGGACACCTCGTCGGGCAGGAGGGGAACGTAACCGTCGCGCTCGACACGACGTTGACGGAGGCGTTGCGAAAAGAGGGGATCGCTCGTGAGTTCGTCAATCGGGTCCAGAATTTGCGTAAGTCGGCGGGATATGCCATCTCAGACCGGATCGTCGTTACCTTTGGCGGCTCCGAAGGCCTCGCCGAGGCGATAGAAGCCCACGCCGCTACGATTCGGAACGAGACCCTCGCCGAGACGTTGAGCGCATCCGGCACGCCCTCAGGCGACGCTGTGCAGGGGTTTGAGATCGGCGACGCTACTGTCGAGATTGGCGTTAGGCGCGTGAGCGCTGCGCACGAAGCTTGACGGCGGCAGCGACCTCGGGGGAGGCGCGCTCCGTCTATTTAATACGACCATCCATAGACCCGGTGCTGGACGCCGGACACGAAATGAGCAGCGAAACAGCCAACGGTAAAGTCAACGGAAGCCAGGGTGGGGGGCAGCGCCGCACGCCGTTCTCCGACGAGGAGCTCGAGGAGTTCCGCACCCTGATCCTGAGCAAGCGCGAGAGCGCGCAGGAAGACATCGACGCGATGCGGGCCCAGGTCGAGGACTCGCGCGAACACGAGAGCGACTCGGCGTACTCGTTCCACATGGCCGACGCCGGCACCGACGCGATGGAGCGCGAGAAGCTCTACCTCATGATCGCCCGGCAGCAGAAGTATCTCGGCTACCTCGACCGCGCCCTCGAACGGATCGACAACAAGACCTACGGCATCTGCAAGGTCAGCGGGAAGCCGATCGCCGTGGAGCGCCTCCGCGCCGTCCCGCACACAGAGATCTCGATCGACGCCAAGCGGAAGCAGAAATGAAGACGTGGTGCGTGCACGCGCAGCCTTCCGCAAGGAAACGTGATGCGTGAGACGCGCATCAGCGTTCGCGCTCGACTTCACGTATCCCGCATTACGCATCACGTTCCATGCGCCTCCTCTGGGTATCGTTCTTCCTCCTCGTCGTCGATCAGCTCACGAAGCAGTGGGTGCACGCGACGATGCTCCCCGGTGAGTCGATCCCCATCCTCGGGGACGTCCTCCGGCTGACGTACACGACGAACCCGGGGATGGCCTTCGGGCTCACGCTCGGCTCGAAGCTGTTCCTCACGCTGTTCTCGATCCTCGCCACGGTGATGATTGGGGTGTACCTCTGGTACGTGCGGAAGGGGCCGTGGGGCTACCGGCTCTCGCTCGCCCTCATCATCGGCGGGGCCGTCGGCAACGTCATCGACCGGACGTTCTACGGCGTGTTCTACGGCTACGGGCCGCTGTTCTACGGCGAGGTCGTCGACTTCATCCACGTCGATCTCTGGCGTGGCGTCGTGGCCGAGTGGGTGCCGTTCTTCGGCGGCAATTACCTCTCGCTCTTCCCGATCTGGAACGTGGCCGACATGGCGATCGTCGTCGGGGTGGCGGCGATCATCCTCTTCCAGAAGCGGTTTCACGAGGGGCTCGTCGCTACGCAAACCGATCAGCCCGCGTCGCACCCGGCCACCGGCGGTTACGATGGAAACGGCCGACCCGCGTCCGCTGACGCCGTGCCCACCGCTGACGCCGTGCCCGCCGCCGACGCCGCACCGAAACCCACGTCCGACGGGTGAGGCGGTACGGGGTTACCGCAGGAGCGTCGAGACGGTGACGGAGATCTGGGTCGTGCCCGCGTTCGTCTGCATCGCCCGCTCCTGACCGTTGACGAGGATGCGGCCGGTGAGGGACTGGGCGGCCCCGTTCGCCCCCACGCATGTGGCGGACATCGCCGTCGCCGTCGGGCTCGTCGGTGCGGTGACCGTTTGCTCGAAGGACCACGGCAATTCGAACGTCCCGCTGCCGCCGTTCGTCCCGGTTCCGCTCGTCACGTTGTAGGCCACGGATCGGATGCCGAAGCACGTCCCGGTCAGCTCGTAGCGGACGAGGAATTCGGTCCGTTGCAGCACGATTTCCGGAACGCTCGTCTCGTGATCGACAGAGGCCTGGACCGTGCGACTCATCTCTTCATAGCCGTCGGCGAAGATGTTGAGCGTGACCTGTTGGCGGGAGCTGTCAACTTCAACGCTAAGGGTGAACTCACCCTGTCCGTTGGTGATCTCAGTGACCCCATATGCCGAGGCAGCGACGTTCGCATTCCCCACCGGGGTCCCGGCAGAATCAACGACGCGGCCACTGATTGTGGCGACACCGCGCTCGTTCACGGAATCGCATCCCGTCAACAGGACCGGAGCGGTCAGAAGGCAGAGCGTGAGCGCGGCCGGAACGAGAAGTCGTTGGCCTGCTCCAAACAGGTAGGACATGGGGAGAGGAGGAAGGGTTGGGGGTGAGGACAAGGGGATAATATATAGTAGGTTGTATTCGGTTCATCCGAGTCCGTAGCACGAAACCAGTCCGGCAGGGGAGCGGTACGCCATCAGCCTAGCCGGGGGCACGGCGCGAGCCCGCCGATGGGGGTTAAACGGAAGGTTCACGGGTAGGGAGGGCGGGGTTCGGCGGTATATTCACGCCCCGCGCGGACCCGCCCGCCGCGCTTCGGGTTCGACCCCACCGTCCTCACGCACTCGACCGTTTCCCCCGTGGATCAGCAGCGCATCCGCAACTTCTGCATCATCGCCCACATCGACCACGGCAAGAGCACGCTCGCCGACCGGATGTTGGAAGCGACCGGCACGCTCACGAGCCGGGAGATGCAGGACCAGGTCCTCGACTCGATGGACCTCGAGCGCGAGCGCGGCATCACGATCAAGAGCCACGCGATCCGGATGAACTACAAGGCTCGCGACGGCGAGACGTACATCCTCAACCTGATCGACACGCCGGGCCACGTGGACTTCTCGTACGAGGTCAGCCGCGCGCTCAACGCCTGCGAGGGCGCGATCCTCGTCGTCGATGCCGCGCAGGGGATCGAGGCGCAGACGATCGCCAACCTGTACCAGGCGATCAACGTCGACCTCGAAATCATCCCGGTCCTCAACAAGATCGACCTGCCGAGCGCGCGGCCTGAGATCGTCGCCCAGACGATTACCGACCTCATCGGCGGCGATCCCGACGACGTACTCCACGTCAGTGCGAAGACGGGGATGGGGATCGAGGACGTGCTCGAAGCCGTCGTCGCCCGCGTTCCGCCGCCCGACGGCGACCCTGACGCCCCGCTCAAGAGCGCCATCTTCGACTCCGTGTTCGACCAGTACCGCGGTGCCATCGCGTATGTCCGCGTCTTCGACGGGACGCTCAACGAGGGCGACCCCATCCTCTTCATGGCGACCGACAAGCGGTACTTTGCCGAGGAGATCGGCGTGCTGAAGATGGGGATGCAGAAGGTGAAGACGCTGAAGGCGGGCGAGGTCGGCTACGTCATCGGCAGCGTGAAGGACGTCCGCGACGCCCGCGTCGGCGACACGATCACGAACTCGAAGCGGCCGTCGCCGACGGCGGTCCCCGGTTTCCGCGACGTGAAGCCGATGGTGTTCTCCGGCATCTACCCCACGGACTCGGCCGACTTCGAGGACCTCCGCGCCTCGCTCGACAAGCTCCAGCTCAACGACGCCGCCCTCACGTACGAGCCCGAGACGAGCATGGCGCTCGGCTTCGGCTTCCGCGTCGGCTTCCTCGGCATGCTCCACATGGAGATCGTGCAGGAACGGCTCGACCGCGAGTTCGATCTCGACATCATCACGACGCTCCCCAACGTCCGCTACACCGTCGAGCTGACGAACGGGGAATCGACCGAGGTCTCGAACCCGAGCGGGATGCCGAAGACGGGCGAGATCGCTGAGATCCGCGAGCCCTACATCAAAGCGCAGATCATCACGCCGACCGAGTACATCGGCTCGCTCATGACGCTCTGCCAGGACCGCCGCGGCAACTACATCAACACGAACTACCTCGACACCGAGCGCGTCGACCTCCAATACGAGCTGCCGCTCGGCGAGGTCGTCTTCGACTTCTACGACAAGCTGAAGTCGGTCAGCCGGGGCTACGCCTCGCTCGACTACGAGATCATCGACGAGCGCCCGTCCCACCTCGTCAAGCTCGACGTGCTGCTCAACGGCGAGCCCGTCGATGCGCTCTCGACGATCGTGCACCGGGACAAGGCGTACGAGATGGGCCGCAAGCTGTCGTCGAAGCTGCGGGAGCTCATCCCGAAGCAGCTCTACGACGTGGCTATCCAGGCCGCGATTGGCTCGAAGATCATCGCCCGCGAGACGGTGAAGGCGCTGCGGAAGGATGTCACGGCGAAGTGCTACGGCGGCGACATCAGCCGGAAGCGGAAGCTGCTCGAAAAGCAGAAGGAAGGGAAGAAGCGGATGAAGCAGGTCGGCAGCGTGGAGGTGCCGCAGGAGGCGTTCCTCGCCGTGCTCTCGATGGACGAAGGGTAAGGGATGGCGATGCGGCGGGGTGTTCGGCGATGGCGTAGGGACGTAGCAAGCTGCGCCTGTGCGGGCGCGGCGATGCTTCTGCTCGCGCTCGGATCCACGGCGCAGGCCCAGTCCGCGCGGCTCACCGAGGCGCTGCAACTGCAGCGGGCGAAGGTCCGCATGGGCGAGATCGTGGGCGAGATGGGGATCGCGATTCCCCCGCGCGGTCCGGCCGAGATCGAAACAGAGCCGAGCGAAGCCGCCAGCCTCCTGTTCTGGTGGCTCCCCCGGAGCCGCACGCCCCGCGTCGCGCTCGACCCGATCCCGCTCGTTGCCCCGGCCGAGCCCGCACCGGAGCCGCCCGCGCCGACGCTCGGCCGCATCCGGTGGGACCGCGTCGGCCCCGGCGAGCAGGAGGCATTCCTCGACCGCTACCGCGAAGCGCTCTGGACCGTCGACGGGATGCGGTTCTTCACCGCGCTCGACACGATCCCGACGCCCAAGCTCCGCTCCCGCCTCTTCGGCCTCTTCGGCGCGCCGACGCGGACGGCGATCGCGCGCGGCGTCAACGGCTTCAATGGCAACGACGATGTGCAGTTCGAGTACTGGTTCGTCGTCAACGACTCGATCCCGTTCGTCGCGCTCGACAAAGACGGGCCGTTCGGGCGCGGGCTCGTCCTCGCAGGCGACTTCGCCCACACCGCCGTGCTCGGGGCGCTGAAGCGCGACTTCGCCGAGCAGATGATGACGCGGGCCCGGCCCATGCCGTATGTGGACTACTACCACTCGCGCGAGCGCAACCAGTGGTACCGGACCGGGTATGACGGGACGGACTACTACGTCCGCGAGATCGAGCGCCCCCGCTGGGCGGGTCGGCGCTCCGAGTCCGGGAAGTGGTACCTTTTCCGCTGACCGCATCGCGCACCCCCGTTTCCTCCCACCCTCCGACAGTCGAGTGCTGAGCACCCCGAGTAAGAAAAGCAGCGCGGCCCGCGAGGCCGCCCGCGCCCGCCGCCAGGCCGAGCGCGAGGCCGCCCGCAACGGCACGTCCGCGAAGAAGCCGGAGGGGTGGCGCGAGACGCTGCGGTTCTGGGCGTGGGCCATCCTCATCGTCCTCATCCTCCGCGCGTTCCTCTTCGAGCCGTTCCGCATCCCGACGCCGTCGATGGAGCGGACCCTCCTCGTGGGCGACTTCCTCTTCGTCTCGAAGCTCCACTACGGTGCGCGCACGCCGAGCACGATCGGCATCCCGTTCACCGGGGTCTATCTCCCCGGCCTCGAGCTTCCGCAGGCCCGTCTGCCCGGCTTCGCCGACGTCGAGCGCGGCGACGTGGCCGTGTTCAACTACCCGCCCGAGACAGGTCCGGTGGAGCGGAAAACGCCGTACATCAAGCGGCTCGTCGGCGTCCCCGGCGACACGGTGATGCTCCTCGACAAAGTGCTCTACGTCAACGGCACGCGGTTCCCGCTCGCACCGACGCAGGAGCAGAACTGGGTCGTGACGCCGAGCGAGAACGTCGGCATCCCCCGTGCCCGGCTCGAAGAGATCGACGCCGAACTCCTCGGGACGATTCCGGGCACGACGCAGATCGTCATCAACGGCCCGCCGTCGGCCGCGAAGGCGATCCGGTCGTGGCCGTACGTCGCGTCCGTCGAGGGCTATGCGATCCCTGAAGGCCGCTCGAACGGGCCGATGTTCCCCGTGGGCACGTCGTTCAACCGCGACACCTACGGCCCGCTCGCCGTCCCCGCGGCGGGGCAGACCGTCCGGCTCACGTCCGAGACGTGGCCCGCGCTCGAAGACGTCATCACGCGCTACGAAGGCCACCGCGCCGAGGCACTGCCGAACGGGACATTCCGCATCGACGGCGAGATCACCAACACGTATACCTTCGCGCAGGACTACTACTTCGCGATGGGCGACAACCGCGACAACTCGCAGGATAGCCGGTTCTGGGGCTTCGTCCCGCACGACCACCTCGTCGGCAAGGCCGTGCTGATCTTCTTCTCGCTCGACATGGAGGACCGGCTCTTCGGCCTCCTCCCGACGCCGCGCCTCCGCGGCCTCCAACCGATCCGCTAGGCAGCAGGCCGCGCTCGTCGGCGCGAAACGCTGGGGGGCGTGCGTTATGCGGAGACACGAACCCGCCGCACTCTTGGTCGACGCCACACCACCGCCGCTTGCTGCCGAGCCCACCCCGGCGACGCCCCCTGAACGGCCGAGCCGGCTCCGGCCGTGGGTGATCGTCGTGGCGGCCGCGCTCGTGGCGGCGCTCGGCATCCGGCTCTTCGCGGCCGAGGCCTTCCGCATCCCCACGGCGTCGATGGAGCGGAACCTCCTCGTCGGCGACTTCCTGCTCGTCTCGAAGTTGCACTACGGCCCGCGCACGCCCGTTACGGTCGGGCTCCCGTTCACGGATCGCTACGTGCGCGGGCTCACGCTCCCTTCGGTCCGGCTACCTGGCTTCGCCGAGGTCGAGCGCGGCGACGTCGTCGTGTTCAACCACCCGACAGAGCATGGGCCGGTGGACCGGCGGACGCACTTCATCAAGCGCGTCGTCGGGCTGCCGGGCGACACGGTCGCCGTCGTCGAGAAAGACGTGCGCGTCAACGGGGAGCCGCTCCCGCTCGGGCCGGAGATGCAGTTCGACTGGCTCGTCGCGCTCGATCGGTCCGTTCCGTTCTCGCTCGGCGCGTTCCGCGAGCTCGGCGTGCGGTCGCCCGCCGCGCGCGAGGGGGACGGCATGTGGCGCGTGCGGATGACACTGCCCGAAGCCGAGACGGTCGCGACGTGGCCGGCGGTGGTGGACGTTCGGCCGGCCGTCGCAACGCGGACGGAGATGCTGTTCCCGTTCGGCACCCGGCAGACGCTCGACGACTACGGCCCCGTCGTCGTCCCGAAGCGGGGCCAGACGGTCCGGCTCGACGCGGCGACGTGGCCCGCCGTCCGCGACGTGGTCGAGCGCTACGAGGGCCACGCTGCGCGCCGCTTCGCCGATGGTCGCTACGAGATCGACGGCGCGATCACCGACACGTACACCTTCGAGCAGGACTACTACTTCGTCCTCGGCGACAACCGCGACGACTCCTCCGACAGCCGGCGCTGGGGCTTCGTCCCGCACAGCCATCTCGTCGGGAAAGCCGTGCTCGTCTACTTCTCGTGGGACGCCGCCGAGGGGCGTCCGCGCTTCGGCCGGCTCTTCCGGCCGATCCGATAGCGCGGTAGAAACAAGCGGCGGGAGGGCGGATTCAACCGGGACCCCTCTCACCCTTTTCGCTGCCCATGCGCGGATCGCTCTCCATCGGTCGGATCGCCGGGATCGACCTCTTTTTGCACTGGACGTTCGTGCTGCTCCTCGCGGGCGCGTTCGTGTTCTACCTCTTCAGCGGGAGCACGCTCGCGATTGCCTTCGCTGGGCTCGGCCTGATCCTCGCCGTGTTCGCGTGCGTCGTCCTACACGAGCTCGGCCACGCGCTCATGGCCCGCCGCTTCGACGTGCCGACGCGCGACATCACGCTCTACCCGATCGGCGGTGTCGCCCGGCTCCAGCGGATTCCCGACGAGCCGAAGCTGGAACTGTTCGTCGCGGGGGCCGGGCCGGCCGTCAACGTGGTGATCGCCCTCGTGCTCCTCGTCGCGCTCGTCGCCACGGGGCAGCCGCTCGCGCCGGGACCGGGGCTGGCCGCGCCGGCGGAGCGGTTTCTCCAGAACATGATGTGGATCAACGCGGTCCTCGTCGTCTTCAACCTGCTGCCGGCGTTCCCGATGGACGGCGGGCGCGTCCTCCGCGCCCTCCTCGCGTTTCGGCTCGACTACGTCCGCGCGACGCAGATCGCGGCGGGCGTCGGGCAGGCGATGGCGTTCGTGTTCGGGCTCGTCGCCATCTTCGGCGGGTTCAACCCGTTCCTGCTCATCATCGCGCTCTTCGTCTACTTCGGCGCGCAGCAGGAGGCCAGCTTCGCGATGATGCGGACGGCGATCGAGGGCTTGCCCGTGCGACAGGCGATGATCACGCAGTTCAACCCGCTCCACCCGTGGGACATGCTCGACGAGGCCGTCCGCCTGCTCCTCGCCGGGGCCGAGCAGGACTTCGCCGTCGTGGACGACGGGAAGGTCGTCGGTGTGCTGACGCGGAAGCGGCTGATGCAGGCGCTCGCCGAGGGCGAGCGTTCCGTCCGCGTGCAGCAGGTGATGGAGAAGGCGTGCCGCCCGGTCGGGGAAGGGGAGATGCTCGACGGCGCGTTCCGCCGGATGCAGGAGGAGGAGTGCGCGCTCCTGCCCGTCATGCGCGACGGCCGGCTCGTCGGCCTGCTCACGGCGGAGAACGTCGGCGAGCTCGTCATGGTGGCGTCGTCGCTGCGAAAGAAAACGGGCGGCTCCGACCTCCGCGGCCTGCTCGCGTCGATGCGCTCGGGCTGACGTCCGCCCGGCTACCCGTAGGGGCAGAGCCACGTGTCTGCCCCTGTGTCTGCCAATCCCAACCAGGGCGACCACACGGGGTCGCCCCTACGAGGGGTCGCGAGACGGGAGACGGTCGTACGGCCCGTGATGCCGGCAGCCGCTATCTTCCTCGTCATTCGTCTCTCGAAACTCGTCGCTCCCATGATCCACCCCGAAGTCGCTGCCCTCGACCGCCGCTTCACCGCCGACACGTACCGCGCCCGCCGCGACCACCTCCGCGACACGCTCGGCGGCGGGCTCGTCCTCCTGCCCGGCACGGCGACGGTGTGGCGGAACGCGGACAACCCGCACCCCTTCCGGCAGAGCTCGCACGTCCTCTACTACGCCGGCATCGCCCGCCCCGGTCTGTTCCTCCTGCTCGACGCCGACGCGGGGACCGACACCCTCTTCGGCCCGCCCGACGACTTCGACGACCTCGTCTGGCACGGCCCACACCCGTCCCGCGAAGACCTCGCCGCCGAGGCCGGTATCGCAGACGTGCGCGACGTGGACGAACTGAAGGCGGTGCTCGCCGAGGCGAAGCGGCAGGGGCGGACGGTCCACTACCCGCCGGCGTTCATGCCCGGTACGCTCGTCGCGCTCGCCCGGCTGCTCGGCGAGTCGGTGGACGCCGTGGAGGCGGGGGCGTCGGAGGCGTTGATGCGCGCGGTCGGCGAGCAGCGGGCGGTGAAGTCGGACGCCGAAATCGCGGAGATCGAAGCCGCCGTCGCCGTCTCGGCCGAGATGTATGCCGTGGCGATGCGGATGACGCGGCCGGGCCTGCGCGAGGTCGACGTCCGCGCGGCGATGGTACACGTCGCCCTCCAGCGCGGCCTCGAGATGTCGTTCGAGCCGATCACGTCGGTGCGTGGCGAGGTGCTCCACAACCACGCCAGCGGGAACACCCTCCGCGACGGCCAGCTGTTTCTGCTCGACTCGGGCGTGGAGACGCCCGAGGGCTACGCCTCCGACATCACGCGGACGATCCCCGTCAGCGGCCGGTTCAGCGACGAGCAGCGGGCGATCTACGAGATCGTGCTCCGCGCCGAAGAGGACGCCATCGCCGCCGTTCGGCCCGGCGTCAACTTCCGCGACCTCCACCTCGCCGCTGCCCGCACGATCGCCGACGGGCTGAAAGGGGTTGGGCTGATGCGGGGCGATGTGGACGACGCCGTCGAGGCCGGGGCGCACGCACTGTTCTTCCCGCACGGCCTCGGCCACCCCATCGGGCTCGACACCCACGACGTGCAGGACCTCGGCGACACCTACGCCTATCCTGCCGACCGGCCGCGCAGCGATCAGTTCGGGCTCGGCTTCCTCCGCTTCGCCCGCGACCTCGCCCCCGGCCACGTCATGACGATCGAGCCCGGCTGCTACTTCATCCCGCCGCTCATCGACCGGTGGCGCAGCGAGGGCCGCCACACCGCGTTCATCGACTACGACGCCGTCGACCGCTTCCGCGACTTCGGCGGGATTCGGATCGAGGACGACGTGCTGTGCACCGACGACGGGCCCCGCGTCCTCGGTCCCGGCATCCCGAAGTCGGTGGGGGACGTGGAGACGGCGATGGCCGAGCCGGGATAAGGCCGGCGCGGAACATCGCGGGGCGTCCTGCGGTGCCAAACAGCCCATTGTATCGCTTCGACCATGCCTCCGATTCCCGACTATTACAAGACCCTCGGCGTCGGCGAAGACGCCTCGCAGGCCGAGATCAAAAAGGCCTACCGCAAGCTCGCCCGCGATCATCACCCCGACCGGAACCCCGACAATCCGGACGCCGAGGAGCGCTTCAAAAAGATTCAGGAGGCGTACGACACCCTCGGCGACGAGGCCAAGCGGAAGCAGTTCGACCAGATGCGCCGCGACCCCTTCGCCGGGCGCGACTTCCGCGGCTTCGGCGGCGGCGATCCGTCGGGCGGCCGGTTCTACCGCACGCCGGACGGCACGTACGTCCGCGTCGAGTCGACGGGCTTCGGGCCGGACGAGGGGTACCAGTTCGCCGACGAAGGCCCGAGCGGGCTCGGCGGCCTCGGCGACCTCTTCGGGCAGTTCTTCGGCGGCGGCGGAGGACGTGGGCCGGCGGGAGCAGCTTCGGGCCAGCGCCGGCCGCCGCGCGAAGCGCCGCGCGGTGGCGACATCGAAACGCGGCTTTCGATCTCGTTCGACGAGGCGCTTAACGGAGGCAAAACCGAAGTCAGCCTGCCTGACGGCGAGAAGGTCCGCATCACGATTCCGAAAGGCGTTGAGGACGGGCGGAAGGTGCGCCTGCGCGGACGCGGCCAACCCGGCCCGACGGGCCAGCGCGGCGACCTGTACCTCACGTTCGAGGTGAAGCCCAGCCCTCGCTTCCGCCGCGAGGGCAACGACCTCACGACGACCGAGACCATCAACGTCGCCGAAGCCATGCTCGGCACGACGCGGGCGATCACGACGGCGTACGGCAGCACGGTCAAGGTCACGATCCCGCCCGGCACGCAGCCCGGCGAGCGGCTCCGCCTCCGTGGGCAGGGCGTCAAGAGCGACGACGGCGCGGGCGCGCTCTACGTCGAGATCGCCGTCACGGTCCCGTCATCGCTGTCGGACGAGGCGAGGCTGCGGGCGTGGGCCGAGGCGGAGGGACTGTTGGAGCCGGCCGCGTCCCCGTCGTAACGGGGCACCAGAGGACGAGCCGGGGACCGTGCGGATCGAGCACGGCATCGGGGAATGCCCTCTCCGAACGGGGGCGCTGCTTTACTTTGCGGGCCTTCCGCTCCTCGACCCTTCCTCCGCATGCGCGTCGGCCTTCCCTTCGTTTTCGCGGTGCTCCTCACGTTCGCCTTTCCTGCCGATGGGTGGGCGCAGTCGGCGGCCGTGCGCGGCTTCGTGACCGACAGCGAGGACGGCGTGGCGCTCCCGGGAGCAACCGTCGTCCTCGACCCGCTCGGGACCGAGGAGCGGCCGTCGTTCGGGACGGCCACCGACGGCGACGGACTGTACGTGCTCGCGCGTTTCCCATCCGGTCGCTACCGCCTCCGCGTCTCGTTCGTGGGGTACGAATCCCACGTCGACACCCTCGCCTTCGCATCCGGCGAGATCCGGTTCGTCGACGTCGCGCTCCGCCCGTCCGACGCGCTCCTCGGCGAGCTCGTGGTGGAGGGCGAACGCGCCGAGGACACCGACCTCAAAGCCGGCCTCCGCTCCATCGACGCCGCCGACATCGAGCGCGTCCCGACGCCGGGCGTCGCGGGCGACCTCGCGGCGTACCTCACGACCGTGCCGGGCGTCGTCGCGACAGGGGAGAGCGGGGGGCAGCTCTTCATCCGAGGCGGCGAGCCCAGCCAGAACCTCGTGCTCCTCGACGGGATTCCGCTCTACCAGCCGTTCCACGTCCTCGGCTTCTACTCCGCTTTCCCCGCCGAAATTGTGAGCCGCGCCGACCTTTACGCGGGAGGGTTCGGCGGCCGGTTCGGCGGGCACCTGTCGTCGGTGCTCGACGTGTCGTCGCGGAACGGGAGCCTGCGCCGGCCGGCCGCGTCGGCGAGCGCGGCACCGTTCGTGAGCGGGCTCCGCGCCGAGTTTCCAATCCTCCGAGACCGCGTCTCGGTCCTCGCGTCGGGGCGGCTCTCGGTGATCGAGGACGCGGGCTCGAAGCTCGCGGGGGAGGACCTGCCGTACCGCTTCGGCGACGTATTCGGCAAGCTCCACGTCCGGCTCGTGGAGAACTCACAGCTCTCGTTCACGGCCCTCCACACGTTCGACCGGGGGATGATCCGCGAGGCCGCGCCCGGCGAGCCCGCGCCGCCGCAGATCCGGTGGAGCAACCTCGGGCTCGGGGGGCGCTACCTCTTTTTGCCGGGATCGAGCCCGCTCCGCGGCGAGATCGTCGTCGCGCTGACGCGGTTCGACACGGAGACCGGGCCGCCCGGCCAGCGCTTCCCCGATCAGCAGTCGCGCGTCGAGAAGTGGTCGAGCCGGATGGAGGTGACACAGTACGGCCGCTCGACCGAGATCCGCGGCGGCCTCTTCGCCGGCACGACAACGCTCGAAAGTGACCTCGACATCGCGGGGCTCGGCGAGCGCGAGACGCTCACCGACGTCGGGCTCTACGTCGAGCCGGAGATCCGGCTACGGACCGAGCTGACGGTGACGCCGGGCCTCCGCATCCATGCGTTCCCGAGCCTCGGCGACACGTTCGTCGAGCCGCGCCTGCGGGCGCTGTGGCGGCGCGGGGTGCACCAGATCAGCGCGGCGGCCGGGCTCTATCACCAGGAGATCGTCGGCATCAGCGACCGCCGCGACGCCGCGGGTGTGTTCACGGCGTGGGCGCCGGCCCCGACGGGCGAGGTGGCCGGGGCCGTCCACGCGCTCGTCGGCTAC
Organism: Rhodothermales bacterium; assembly: GCA_039944855.1. Lineage (NCBI taxonomy): Bacteria > Pseudomonadati > Rhodothermota > Rhodothermia > Rhodothermales > Rhodothermales bacterium. Next base: position 41,610 of record JBDUXZ010000025.1, read on the forward strand.
CGCGTCACGCCGACGACGTCGCTCACGCTCTCCGCCGAGGGCTACCTCAAGTGGCTCTCCGATCTCTCCGTGGCCGAGTGGACCGCGTTTCCCCGCTTCACGACGAACCTCCAGCCCGCCGAGGGACGGGCGCGCGGAGTAGAGCTCAGCGCCGAATACCGGCGCGGCGCGCTCTTCGCCACGCTCGGGTACAGCCTCTCGTCGGTCCGCTACACGGCGATGCAGGAGCAACTGCCACTGTGGTACGGCACGTCGGCGCTCGACTACCGCCCGACCCACGACCGCCGTCACCAGATTAACGCTCTCGTAGGCACGACCGTCGCCGGGTTTGACTTATCGGCGCGGTGGCAGTTCGGGAGCGGGCTCCCCTTCAGCCGCGCGCTCGGGTTCGACCGCTTCCTCCTGCTCGATGGCGGCGTGGACGTGTTCGAAGTCCCGGCGACGGACCGCGTGATCTACGAGCGGCCGTTCAACGCTGTCCTCCCCGCATACCACCGGCTCGATCTTTCCGTCGAGCGGACATTCGACGTCGGCGCGGCCGAGCTGACGTTGCAGGCCGGGCTCGTCAATGCGTACGACCGGGCGAACCTGTTTTACTACGACGCCTTCACGCTCCGCCGCGTCGATCAGCTCCCGCTCCTTCCGTCGTTCGGACTCCAACTCGCCTTCGACTGATGCCCACGCTGCGCGCCCTCATCGTTCTGCTGCTCGCCACGATGGCACTCGCTGCCTGTGACGAGGCCGTCGAGCCGACGCTCGGGGAGGAGCGGCCGTTCACGCTCCTCGGGCAACTCGACGCCGAGGCCGACACGCAGGCCGTCCGCGTCGTCCCGATCGCGCCAACGATCGACACGCTCGACCCGGACGCCATCGACGCGGCCGTGACGTCGACGACGTTGCAGAGCGGGGAAGTGCGGGTGTGGCGGGACTCGCTCGTGCAGTACGCCGACGGAAGTCAGGGGCACGTGTTCTTCGCGCCGTTCCGCGCCGGCTACGAAGAGGCGTACCGGCTCGACGTGACGCGCTCCGACGGCGAAGCTGCGACTGTCACCGTCACCGTGCCGCCGCTGACGGATGTGGATTCGCTGGCGCGCGAAGGCGCCTTCTCCGACCCGCGCTATGTCGTCGGGGTGCAGGACGCGCCGCGGCTCTCCGGCGTGCAGGCCCGCTACGAGTTCGTCGGCGACGTGCCACGCTTCCAGGTCGTCCGGCACTCGGAGTTGGTGGAGCGCGTGCCCGGCGGGTGGCGCGTCGCGATCCCGTTCGTCGCCGACGTGCAGCGGTTGATCGCTGCGTCCGAATTGGGCGAGGTCGGGCTGCGGTCGTTCGAGGTCAGCGTGTTCGTCTCGAACGAGGAGTGGAACGTGGACGCGGCGGGCGGCGCGTTCGATCCCGAGGTGCTCGTCCAGCCGGGCACGCTCTCGAACGTGGAGAACGGGTTCGGCTTCTTCGGCGCGGGCTACCGGACGGGCCGTTTCATCGTGCCGACGGCGCAGGACCAGATCCGCGCCGGGCTCTGCCTGCTCAACGCGGAACGGACCGGCTGCGCCGAGTAGGGGAGTTTCTTCGGTCAGTCGGCCCACCGCACGGGATCGCCCACGGCGATGCGTCCGTCGTCGAGCACCTCGCCGAAGGCGCCGCCGCGCCAGTCGGGAAACATCAGGTCTTTCAAGCCAGGCAGGACCTCGTCCATCCGCTCGCACGGCTTCGTCTCGCCGAAGATGCGGATGCGGCACGCACCGACGCGCAGCACGCGGCCTCGGCTGTCGGCGAGTCGAACGCCTCGGACCATCAGATTGGCTCGCCGCGCGGACGGGTCGAGCGCGCCGCCGAGCCGTTCCATCAAGTCTGCCCATACCTCTTCTTCGATGAGCGTAACCTGCCGTCGCCGCCCCTGATCCGCGTTGCCGACGATCCCGCGCCCGGCAACGAGGTCGGCGGACGAGGCGGGGTCCATCGGGCCGCGTTTCATCCGCTTGACCCAGATCGATCGGAGGACGCCTTCCATCACGGTGCTTCGGCATCGGGCAGGACAGAGGCCGCGTGCTCGGCGAGAGCTACGCGGTCACGGTCAAGTCTGCCAAGGAGGGGAGGCGGAGGGCCTCGCGAGCGGAGGCCTGCTCCAGCCACTTCTCCTCGCTCACATCGAACATCAGACCGCGCAGCCGGACCGGCACCTTCCGCGGGCCGACGATCACGCGGACGTAGTCCCGCAGCCAGACGATGTCCTGGGACTTCGTGATCGCCCGGTACTCGAAGACGTGGTCGGCTTTTCGCCCCGTCGCGAGGGCGCAGAAGGCGATGGCGTCGTTGCGGTCTTGGGGATGAACGACGTGGGCTGCCCAGAACGTCGGGGAAGAGATCCACTGTTCGGCGGGGAAGCCGAGCATGTCCTCTGCGTCGCCACCGACGAAGGTGAAGGCGAAGGTGGTGGGGTCCCCCTCCCACACGATAAAGGGCTCGCGCGGGAAGAACAGCCGGGCGCGCTCTTCGATGGCAGCGATGGGCTCGTCATCGGTGCCGAAGACCTTGAGTAAGTGGGGGGTGAGAACCGAGCGCTTAGGATCCATCGGAGGAGAGCGGAGGAGCGAGGGTAGAAGGTAGCGCAGGGGTGGGTGGGGCGCCTTCGGGGACCCACCGCGACGGAGCAGTAAATAGCAACGCGCGTGAGGATCTCCAATAGCATCGAGCGCCTGAAGCCCCGAGGGATTCCCTGAAAACGTGGCGTGCCTACCCGGTGGCGGCAGGTGGCCACAGGATCGCTCGGAGGTGCCGGTCCCTCATGCTGTCGGGAGAGGTTACGCGGAGCCAGCCGAGGGGTGTTTGTGGCCGCAGTTCCAGCAGACGGCGAAGAGCCCGTCCACCTCCTCGCCACAACTCGGGCACGTCCACGGCTCGGCCGACTCGCCCGTGTCGCCCTCGATCACCTCGCTCACGACCTCGACCGCTTCGCCGAGTCGCTCCTCATCCACGACCCACAACTCGCTCCACGCGTCCGTCGCGCCCGCGGCCCCGCCGACGACGGTGGCGAGGTGCTCGTTCTTGATGGTGGATTCGATGCCCCGTTGTTCGAGCTCGTTCTTGACGAGCTGGACCATCGCGGGGTTGAAATGGCTGTAGACTCGATGCATCGTGCGGGGGGTTGGGTGGACGGATGCAGGAGAAGCACTACAGGATACGCACAGCAGTCGACACGGAACGGCGGGTTCCGATCCCGGCGAGGGATAGGCGTCGGCGAGTCATCCAGCGGGACGGGCGGAGCGGAACAGGGAGGCCAGCCCCATGACCGCGAGCATGGCGACGGCGTTGATAGCTCCGACGAGCACGGCGGAGGCGAAGAAGAAGCCGCCGTCGCCGCTGGCCGTCTCACCGCCGAGGAGATGGTAGGCCGTGTGGACGGTTTCCGCGAGCAGGCTCCCCCCGAGCGCCCCGCCGACTACAGCCAGCAGGCGAGCGCGGAGCGGGGCGTTGCGCGTGATCCAAAGCGCGAGCCCGATTGCGGCCGCCGAAACCGCCATGACGGCGGAGCTGCCGAGGATCGCGAGCGCGAGCAGCACGCCTACGCCGAGATACGAGACGAGGTGTTGCAATGGGTAGGTGGGGACGATGCCCTCGGGTGTTTTCCTGAGCCGCAGAACGGAGTGGCGCTTCAGCCGCCACGGGCAGCGTCAGCGGTGGAGTGGGCAGTGTAGACGTTAGCGGCGAGACAGGCGAAGCCGCCGAGCCCGTGGTCGGCCTGCGAGCGCGGGTTCTGCGCCGGGAGGGCACGTGGTTACTCGTCGCGGACCGTCACCGCCAAGGGGAGTGTCATCGGGTAGCGGATCGCCCGGCCCCGGTCGTGAGCAGGGATGAACTCGGTCCCGCGGACAAGCTCACGCGCTCGCTTGGCGTGCCGAGCGGACGGACTGCACAGGACTCCGATGTCGGTCGCGTGGCCGAGCGTATCCACGTCGAACCGGACGACGGTCAGGGTCTCAACTGCGTCGCCTACGGTGGAGCCGAGGTTCACGGCCGTACGGCGAAAGGCTTCACTCTCCGTGGTGGGCTGGTACTCCGGGACGTAGACGAGGAGGTCTGGATCGGGCTCGAAGTGCTCCCGCCAGTCGCCTTGGCACTGGGCGATCTCCTGCGCCTGAGAGGGAGGAGCGAAGGCGACCACGCACGCTGAGATCGCGAAGAGCAGGATCCGCTTAGATCGCATCATGAGGCGCAGAACAGATGGCCGCTCAACCGCGAAGGGCTGATGGCACGAGTACGGAACGAGGTGAGAGTAGCGCCGACGTTTGGACGAGCCGACAACGCTGACGCCCTTCGTCGGCTTGCAGCGGCGGGTTAGCTGGCCCGAGCTATTTGGTGGAGTCCGGAGGTGGAGCGCCGAGTGAGTCGGCACGTTCCACCACGATTTGCGCCTCTCTGACAACTTCGGCTTGGGGTTTGCCATACGCCCCCCTCACGGCCTGCTCCGCAATCTTTTCGACCTCGGCTCGGGAAAGGGAGTCTTTCCCAATCTCTGCAAGCTTGACACCTGCATCCACCAAGTTAAAGAGCAGCGTCACAATGATTGCGATAACCGCATAGAGTTCGGTTCGGTTGGCTGGCAACCAGTCCGCCAGCTTCGACAGCTCTGGGACTTCCTTCCGAATCTCCTTCTTAACCTCCTCAGGGGTTGCGTTCCGCTGGCGTGCGCTTCCGAGGATCTGTGCAAGCCGGCGAAGTTGATCTGTCGTTCGTTGAGGAGCGGCAAGGATCTCCATCGTTTCGCCGACGAAGTTGAATACACCGTCTGGCACGCTCCCCATGCCTCCGCACACCGGGCAAGGTCCAGATTTGTTGCCGGACAGAGTGACGTTGACGGAGTTGTCGATTACGAAGCCGGAGCCGAACACGGCACCGCAGTTATCGCAGAAGGCGGGCAGTTCAGGCATTGAGGTGGGGCAGGCCAGCTAACCCCTACTTAGGTGCCCCGTGGGCGTGATACAACGCGTCCAGCGGCGGCATAAGCAACACGGGGGAGGAATGAAGGACGGTGGCTGGGTTCTGGCAAATCAAGCGCACAGGCCGGAAACCGTTCGCCTTTAGTCCGCAAGATAAGCGCCGTCCTCTAAAGTGCGAATGTGCGCAAAGCGCCTACCTGTCACCGCCCAACGCCTACGGCCGCGTGCCCGCCAACTGCGCCCGCAGCCGGTCGAACTGCTCCTGCTGCGGGGTGCCGGCGGGCACGTCGTAGGGCGAGGCGGGGAGGCGGACGCGCTTCACCACCGGGTACTCCTCGCGGTAGAGGAACGGGCTCGGCGTGCCGACGATGTCGTGCCCGATCACGAGCACGATCGTGCCCTGCTCGTGGATGGTCGCGCCGACGGACGAGATCGCGTCGCCCCCCGTCTTCTCCCACGTGTCGGTCCACGCGTAGAGCCAGCGGGCGTCGGGGTCGGACATGCGGATGCAGCCGTGCGAGGCGGGGCCGCCCATCGGGAGGGCGTACTGGTGGAGGTGGATGCCGCGTGCCTCGTGGATGTTCATCACCCAGTACATCTCCCACAGCTCGTCGTTCGACGGGTTGTTATAGCCGGGGCTCAGCGTCGAGACGCGATAGTCCTGCTTCCAGTTGACGTTGAAGCGCCCGCTCGGCGTCCTCGCGCTCTCCGTTCCGGTGTTGATCATGCCCCAGCGGGCGAGCTTACCCCACTCGTAGGCCGCGTAGCCCTGGATGCTCTTGTCGAGCACGACGAGCTTGTCGATCTCGCGGGCGCCGGGGTAGTAGCGCGGGAACGGGGAGTAGGCCCGGAAATCCAGCGTGAGGTCGGTCGGGACGACGAGGGTGTCGCCGGGGCGGAGGTTCTCGAGGTCGTTCCGGTTGAGGATCTGGAGGAGGCCCTTGTTCTCCTCCCCGTACATCCGGTAGAGCTTCAGCCTCGCCTCCAGCCGGGAGTCGCTCTCGACGACGTGGTAGTCGTAGTAAACGGCGGGGATATCGTCGAGGTCGCCGTCGCGGCGCTCGATGACGTCGGCGATGTTCTTCTGGCGGAAGTGGGAGGTCTCCTGCGCCCAGGCCGGCAGGGCGAGGAGGAGGCAGAGGAGGGGGAGAGCGAGGCGCATCGGGAACGGAGCAGATTCGGTGGAATGGGCCGGTATACTCACGTGGAGGGCGTTGGGTCCGATGGTGTGGAGGTGTGGAGGTGTGGAGGTGTGGAGGTGTGGAGGTGTGGAGGTGTGGAGGTGTGGAGGTGTGGAGGTGTGGAGGTGTGGAGGTGTGGAGGTGTGGAGGTGTGGAGGTGTGGAGGTGTGGAGGTGTGGA